>NZ_LZJG01000001.1:0-4715 GCF_001667785.1 Mycobacterium sp. E3247
GACTTGAGCACCGCCAGCATCGCCGCGACCGCCTCCGCCGACCGCGAAAACACCAGCGCCACAACCCGCCCCGGGCCCGCACCCTCGGCCACCAAACAACGCGCCAACCGATTCGACGCCTCATCGAGCTCCCGATACGACACCGACCCGCCCGCGCACACCAACGCCACCGCCCCCGGCGCACGCGCCACCTGCGCGGCGAACAACGAAGGCACCGACACCGGCAAAGCCGCCGGCCCCGCCAAAACCGCCGTATTACCAAGCCCTTCCAGACGCGCGCGCTCTGCATCACCGACCAGATCCACCGACGACAACACCCGCGACAAATCACCCGCCATCGCCACCAACACCCGCTGCAGACGTCCCGCCAAATCCGAGACGTCGAAGTTCGAGAACGGTTGCCCGACACCGACGGTGCTCAGGAATTGCTGGTCCCCGAAGCCGAGGAAGAACAGTCCGAAGTGACCGACCGGGCCGAAGGTGGTGTATGTGGCGGTCGCCGGGACACCGGCGAGGCTGAGGGTGAGTCTGGCCGGAACGAAGTTGACGACGACCCGGTTGGACGCCTGCGGCGCGCCACGGAACCCGCCGTCGCCGCCAAGCATGTGGACTGGAAATCGCTGATGCCGCAGCGCTTCTCGCGAGCGGATGTCGACCTGCTGGAGGAAGTCGGCGACTGTCCCGTGCGGCGATGCGTTCAAAACGAGCGGCACGACGCCGGCGAGCATGCCGGGGTGGGTCTTCGATTCGGGATCCGTCCGGCGGCTGACCGGGAAGTCGAGCACCACCTCGTCGGAATTGTCGGTACGGAACCCGCGCACCAACAGCGCGCACGCGGCGGTGAGCACCGACGACCGGCGGATGCCCAGCGCTTTGGACAACTGTTTGATCAGGGCGACCACCGACGAGTCCAATTGGACCGGCGGGGAGGGTGCGTAGGGATCGCGCTCGCCGCCGGTTTGGGTCAACCGATAGTCGGGCTCGCTTGCCGAAGGAAGGTGTTGGGCCCAATAGGTCTGGTCCTCGGCGTAATCGGCGGAAGCCGCATACTCCGCCTCGCTGTCGACAAGGTCACGCAACGAACCGAAGAAGGCCGGCGATATCGCGGCGCCGGTGGCGAGTGCGGAATAGACGGCCGCAATCCGGCGGCCGAGCAGCGCGATGCCCAACCCGTCGATGGCGATGTGATGGCAGCAGGTGAACCAGTAGTACTCGTCGGGCGCCGTCTGGAAGAGGTAGAAGTTGATCATCGGGCCGGTGAGCGGGATCGGCGTCCGTTGGATGGCCGACGCCCTCTCCCGGACCTCGCGCTCGGGATCGGGCGAACCGCTCACGTCGTAGAAGGCCAGTTCGATATCGGGGTCCTCGATCGCGGTCTGGAAGACTTCGCCGTCTACCTCGAAGAAGCACGCCCGGATGCTTTCGGCCTCGCCCACCACGTGACGCATCGCCTGCTCGAACAACGCGCGGTCAACCGCGCCCTCGATCCGCACCAGCACCCCGAGCTGCCATGCCACATCGAAGTGACCCGTTTGCTGCGCGAGCCAGATGTCCAGCTGCGCCCGCGTCAGCGGCAATGCACGGTCACTGCGTTCCACAAATTCCCCCCGAAAGCTTTTCCGACTCCTTCATACCTAGACTGTCTACGCATCACAAACCAGGAGCGGACAGCCTGTCACGCAGGCTTTTCGGACGGATGTCCGGCCAATTCTGTTCGATGTAGTCGAGGCAGGCGGCCCGGTCGGCCTCTCCGTACACCACCCGCCAGCCGGCCGGGACATCCGTGAAGACCGGCCAAAGGCTGTGCTGTTCCTCATTATTGACCAGGACGAAAAATTTGCCACTGTCGTCATCAAAGGGATTGCTCTGCAACGGACGACCTCCTCTGCCAAGGTGAAAATTGCATGACGGTCCCGCGCGCAGCACAAAACTATGTGCCGCGCTTCAGGATTGGCCGTTACTTTCGACCAGTGTGCCGATCTGCCCGCGGGCACGAAGCCGGTGCCGGTGGGCTTGATTGCGGAAATCCCCGTCGTGATGTGACTGGCTGCAGTTCGGGCCCCAGTTCTTCCCCGGCCCGAATCGCAATACCGTCCGCAACATCAACAGTAACCCCAAAATCGCGGAAGCTTCTCCGCGGGGGCTTTCCGTCGGTGCTACAGCGGACCACTAACATGCTGGCACTACGACTTTGGACGTCGCGCTCCACGGCTCGCCGGTTACCCGCCGGCACCCGCCGTCAAACCTATGAATTTCGTTCTTGCATAAGAGATTCGCACCCCCGGTTTGTTCGACGCGTGTCGCGTCATCCAGCAAGAACAAAACTTTGTCCCCGCCAGCTTCGTCATCATCGGACACGGAGAGGTGGCCGCGCGATTCCGGCGCCCTCCGAACGCAATGGCCGCGGTTTGCTGTCATGCCGTGGACACATTGCCGGAACGACCGCACACCTTTTGCGGTCACGTTCCGGTTCACCCCAGGGCAGCAAGCTTTCAGCCGCGACATGGCGGGAGGAAGGCCCGACATTCGTGCATCGTAATTCCTGATCGCGACAAGCGGGCGCGGTTTGTCGGCCTTGCCCGAAAGCCACGGTGCTTTGACGGGCGTAACCACAACGGGAGCTTGCTACAGCAGAGGCCTGTGGCGGCTGCGCACGATGCCAGCCGGCGCAGCGCTTAGCTGCAGACGGGCGGACAGGCGCAGCGGCACCGGCATTCTTGTGATTGATCTCACGACGGTTGCTGCGGTGGCGTTCACGCGCGTGTAGCGGGGCGTTCATCTGCTTACTGAGCCGAGAGTCTTTCGCGAACCGCATTGCGCGAGTGCGAAGTTCGGTGTCGCCGAGCCAACCCGGCAGCCCACAGTTTTGCATTCATGATCCCGGGCGCAATTGGCTGGTGCCGGTGTTTAGGCACCCCGGGGCGCGGGTAGAGCTGCGCCAATGTGGGGGTCAGTGCTGGGGCTGGGAATTCTGGCCGCGCTCAATCCGGTGCGCCTGGGCCTCGCCCTCCTGATGATCTCCCGGCCGCGCCCCGGACCGAACCTGCTCGCCTACTGGGTCGGTGGCCTGACCGTGTGTGTGCCCGAGCTGCTCGCCCCGCTGATGCTGCTGAACTTCACCTCCGCGTTCGGCACATTCCGGCACGGCTCGGGCGGTCCGGCCGCGAGCTCCACCCTCCCCCACATCCAAATCGGGCTGGGCGTGCTCGGGTTGTCGATCGCCGCGCTGATGGCGGTGCGCTTCTCGACGCGTCGGCGCGCGCAGGCGCACGCATCGAGCGACGGGAACCCGACGCCGACGCCGGCTCCGGGGGCGCCGATCGCCGTTCCACGATTCCTCAGCCGCGCACAGGACCTTTCCCCCGAGGACCGTTCCGGAATCCGGCGCCTGCTCCACCGCGCCCACCGCGCGTGGGAGAAGGGGTCGTTGTGGATCGCGTGGGTCATCGGGCTGGCATCGGTTCCGGTCGACGGGGTGCTCTTCATCCTCGCCATCATCGTGGCGTCGAGGGCTGCGGTCGCCACGCAGGTCAGCGCCTCGATCGCATTCGTCCTGCTGATGTATTCCGTCGTCGAGATGATCTTGGTGGGCTATGTGGCCGCACCGGCCCGAACCCACGCGGTATTGCGGCAGCTGCACGACTGGGTGCGGGCGTACCACCGGCAGATCCTGGTGACCGTCTTCACGGTGGTCGGGGTGACCCAGTTGGCCCAGGGCATGCACATCCTCTGAGCCATCCGCCGGGCTGAGCGTTCTGGTCCGCCCGACACCGCACGGCATAGCCTGGTGTTCTGACCGCCCGTGCTTCTGCGAGAGGAAGCGACATGCCTGCACCGTCAGCCGAAGTCTTCGACCGTTTGCGTCAGCTGGCCGCGATCAAAGACGTCACCGCCCGCGAGACCAAGACGATCGACGAGGTCTTCACCGGCAGACCGCTGGCCACGATACCCATCGGCACGGCCGAAGACGTCGCGGCGGCGTTCGCCGAGGCGCGCGCGGCCCAGGTCGAGTGGGCGAAGCGGCCGGTGACCGAGCGGATCGAGGTGATCGGCCGCTATCGCGACCTCGTCGTGGACAACCGCAAGTTCCTGATGGACCTCCTGCAAGCCGAGGCGGGCAAGGCCCGATGGGCCGCGCAGGAGGAAATCGTCGACCTGATGGCGAACGCGAATTACTACGCGCGCGTGGCGGCGGACCTGCTGAAGCCTCGCACGGTGCAGTCGCTGCTGCCGGGGATCGGCAAGACCACGGTCGGTTACCAGCCCAAGGGCGTGGTCGGGGTGATTTCACCGTGGAACTACCCGATGACGCTGACGGCGTCCGACTCCGTGCCGGCGCTGCTGGCCGGCAACGCGGTGGTGCTCAAACCGGACAGCCAGACGCCGTACTGCGCGCTGGCGTGTGCCGAGCTGTTGTACCGGGCCGGTCTGCCGCGGGCGCTGTACGCGATCGTGCCCGGACCGGGCTCGGTGGTCGGCACCGCCATCATCGACAACTGCGACTACTTGATGTTCACCGGCTCGACCGCCACGGGTAGACAGCTCGCAGAGCATTGCGGCCGCCGGCTGATCGGTTTCTCGGCCGAACTCGGCGGCAAGAACGCGATGATCGTCACGCGGGGCGCCAACCTGGACAAGGCGGCCAAGGCCGCCACCCGCGCGTGCTTCTCCAACGCGGGCCAGCTGTGTATCTCCATCGAGCGGATCTACGTCGA
>NZ_LZJG01000002.1:0-47870 GCF_001667785.1 Mycobacterium sp. E3247
AGCGGATCATGCGCGGCAACGCGACCGCGCTCTATGGCCTGCCGGCGACGGTCAGGGCGCTACCCGGGGAACGGTGAATTCGGCCCGCGCTCGTGCGCAAGCATCTCGTCCTTCACCACACGGAATCGCGGGTCTACCTTGAAGGGGGTTCCGGCGCCGCCCGCGCCGGGGCCGGCGAACCCCCAATCACGCGCCCGGAAGACCAGAAGGTATGACACAGACGAATCTGACGCGGCCGCAGGGCCTTACTCGCATCGACCCCGTGCTCCGGGAGGCTGCCACCGCGCTCGGCGTCGTCGAATTCCGCGCCGAAACCCTGCCCGCCGAACGTGAACACGCCAACCGGCTCGCCGCCGAACGCGCCGCGGCGGCCAACACCGACGGCGTGGCCATCGACACGCGCACCATCGCCGGGCCCGGCGGGCATCAGCTGAACCTCCGCATCTACCGCGGTCCCGATCTCGATCGCGCGGGATTGGGTTCCCCCCTTGTCCTGTACGCCCACGGCGGTGGCTTCGTCACCGGCAACCCGGACACCGACCACGCGCAATGCGCAGAGCTCGCCAGGGAGGCCGGCTGCCTGCTGGTGTCGGTCGACTACCGGCTCGCGCCCGAACATCCCTGCCCGGCGGCGTTGGACGACGTCGAGGCCGGTTTCTACTACGCCATCCGCAACTGCGCCGAGCTGAACGTCGACGTCAACCGCATCGCGGTGATGGGCCGGGACGCTGGTGCGGCGCTGGTCGCGGGCCTCAGTCAGCGCATGTTCGACGACGAGGGCCCACAGATCCTGATGCAGATCCTGCACCAGCCGATGCTCGACTCCGACGCCACCCAGTCACGGCGCGAATTCCAGCGCACGCCGGGCCTCAACGGGCCGGCCGTGAGCCGGGCGTGGGGCCATTACCTCGGGCACGCGAGCGCCAGCGGTCAACACGTCCCCGCGCACCGGGCGAACCTCGAGGGCCTGCCGCCCACGTTCGTCAGCTGCGCGGAGATCGATCCGTGCCGCGACGAAGCCATCGACTACGCGAACCGGCTGTTGCACGCCTACGTGCACACCGAATTGCACGTGATCGCAGCCGCATTCAACGGATTCGACTCGCTCGTTCCCGATTGGGTTGTTTCTCAGGAGAACCGGGCCCTACACGCGCGTTCGCTGCGCCGCGTGTTCGCCATGTAGCGACGAACAGCGCTATCGAGGGAACTCCGGTATCTCTTACCGTAGCGCTCGTTGCTACGATCGGAAACGCCGGCGAATTCTCCACGAGAGGCAGCATGACGACACTCGAGTCTCCCGAGAAGACGCTGTTCGCCTCGACGACCCAAGCGTTCCTGGAAAAGGAAGCGCCGCTGCGCCGCGTGCGGGAGTTGCACGCCGCGGGAGTGTCGTTCGATCCGGCTTGGTGGCGGCGCGCCGCGGAGCTCGGCTGGACCGCGCTGTTGGTGCCAGAGGAACTGGGCGGCGGCAGTGTCTCGGACAGTGGCCTGGCGGACCTGGCCATGGTCGCCGAACAACTGGGAAAGACGGTGGCGCCCGGGCCCTTGTATCCGGTCAGCGTCGTGCTGGCCGCACTCGTCGAGTGCGGGGACTGGCAACCGCACACCGGCACCATCGAGGCGCTGATGTCCGGTGAAACGGTGGCGTCGTGGGCGGTTTCGGAACCGGGCCGGGGCTGGGCACCGCTGAGCCCGACGGCCACGGCCACTCCGACCGAATCGGGCTTCCGCATCGACGGCACCAAGGACCGGGTCGAGGCCGGCGCGCAGAGCGCGGTGCTGCTGGTGGTGGCACGCTGCGAGGACGAGATCTGCCAGTTCCTGGTCCCCACGGATGCGCCGGGAGTCACCATCGAACCCCAGCAGTCGGTCGACCTGGTCAAGCACTACGCCCGGGTGCGTTTCGACGGTGTCGTGGTGGAGTCGTCGGCGGCCGTCGGCGCGCCCGCCGACACCTCCGCGCTGGTCGACCGTCTGGGCCACATCGCCCAGATCCTGCAGTGCGCAGAGGTGGTCGGCATCCTGCAGACGGTGTTCGACCTGACCGTCCGGTGGGCCCTGGACCGGCACACCTTCGGGCGGCCGCTCGCCTCCTACCAGGCCCTCAAGCACAGGTTCGCCGACATGAAGCTGTGGCTGGAAGCCTGCCGCGCGACCACGGCCGCCGCGATCGCCGACGTTGCCGCGAACTCGCCGGGGGCGGGCCTGGCCGCGAGTGTCGCCAAGTCCTACGTGGGTGAGATGGCCGGCCGGATCGTGCAGGACTGCGTGCAGATGCACGGGGGCATCGGCGTCACCTGGGAGCACGACCTGCACCTGTACCTGCGCCGAATCACGTTGTACCGCTCAATGTTCGGGACGCCCGAGGAACACAATCTGCGCGTCTACGAATACGAGAAGGCCGGACGTTCGAACAGATGACGCCGACCGAATCCGTCGCCGAGTTCGCGGCCCGGGCCAGGGCATGGCTCGCGGACAACATGCCCTCCATCGACCCAGAGTCGCCGCCGCCCGCCCCGCGCGACGACGAACGATCCTGGCGGAGGGCCCGAGAACTGCAAAAGCGGCTCTACGAAGGCGGATTCGCCGGGATCTGTTTCCCGCGCGAGTACGGTGGCCTCGGCCTGGACTACGAGTACCAGAAGGCTTTCGACGCCGAGTCCCTGGCTTACGAAATGCCGCTGATCCTCAACACCCCGACCTTCACCATCTGCTGCGCCACCCTGCTCGATACCGGCAGCGAGGAGCAGAAAAGGCAGCACATCGGTGCGGCCCTGCGCGGCGACGAGGTGCTGGTGCAGTTGCTCTCCGAGCCGAGCGGCGGATCCGACCTGGCCGGTGTCATCACCCGTGCCGAGCGGCGTGGCGATCGCTGGGTGCTCAACGGGGCCAAGACGTGGAGCACCAGCGCGTTCGCCGCCGACTACGGATTGTGTCTGGCGCGGACTGACTGGGATGTGCCCAAGCACGAGGGCCTGACCATGTTCCTGGTGCCCATCGCTCATCCGGGAATCACCTTGCGGCGCATCACCATGCTGAGCGGTTCCACCGAGTTCTGCGAGGAGTTTCTGGACGGGGTGGACGTCGGCGATGACGCCGTCGTGGGTGAGGTGAACGACGGCTGGGCGGTCGCGTCGCGGCAGCTATACCACGAGCGGCGGGCGGTGGGGCAGGGGTCGGAGTTCGCCAGTGGTAGCGGCAGCGAGGGCGGCAACGCGAATCCCGTTGACTATGTGAGCCTTATCGAGAAGACCGGACAGGCCGGTAACGAACGCGTGCGGCAGCTGGCCGGCCGCGCACTGGTTCAGCGCGCGGTGGCCGAGCAGCTGATCGGTCACGTGTACCGCAGCGTCCGAGACGGCACGCTGCCGCCGGCCGCAGGGACGCTGATCCGGTTGTTCCACGCCGAGACCGTGTTCGTGGATGTCGACACCGCCATGGCGATCGCGGGAAGTGCCGGCGTGGTCGGGGAACCCGGTGACGGCCTGGAAACCGGGCTGCGCTACCTGTCCCGCCAGACTGTCGCGATGGGCGGCGGCACAACGGAGATGGCGCGCAACGTCATCGGTGAGCGGGTGCTGGGCTTCCCGAGGGAATACGCGGCCGACCGGGGGGTGCCGTTCAAGCAGGTGCGGCACGGCCAGCGGTCTGACCGCCCCTAGCCTTCCGCGACCAGATTCTCGGTGAGACCCCCGACGACCGGGAGTTGTACCAGCGACAGAACATGGTGCGCCGGACTCCCGGGCGGGGCGATCAGCGCGTACTCACTGCCGTGTCGTTGTGCTCGTTCGCGGCCGGCGGCCAGCGCGCTGACGCCCGCCGAGCCGAGCTGGGTGACGTTGCTGAGGTCGATCGTCAGCGGCGCGACACCGGAACGGCTTTCGACGGCGATCTGCCGGTCCAGCGTGGACGCGCTGGAGGAGTCGACGTCGCCGCTGACGACGATGCGGCCGGGTTCGGCGACCACCGACTCGAATTCGGAGTTGATCGAGCGGTGCTGATCCACCCGGTTGAGGAGCGTGTCGGTGACGAAATTGGCCGGCCGCGACAGGCAGTGCGTCAACCTGGCGGTTGTCCCATCGGGCCCATGGGCGACGTGTGCGCTGGACACCAGGGCCTCAGCCATGGCAAGGCCGCGGCCGCGACCCTGCTCGCCTTCGCGGTGATCCTTCCACTGCCCATGGTCGACGACCGATGCGTACAGATTGCCGTCACCGGCCAGCGACGCCTCGACGACGATGCCGTCGGAAACCTCTGTGGCGTAACCGTGTTCGACCGCGTTCTCGACGAATTCCGAGATCGCGTGCACGATGTCGGAAATGTCGTCGGAGGCGGCGCCGACGTCGGAGAGCCATTGACGCAGGCGGCCGCGCACCGCGCGCGCGGCCTGAATGGTGGCATCCACCGTCATGTGAAGCGGTGGTGGAGGCGTGCGCCGCTGCGCTGCCAGCAGCGTGATGTCGTCGTTGTAACCGGTCGGCCGCAGCAGCAATTCCAATGTCTCCGAGCAGATACGGTCGATGGGACGCGCCGAGGACTCGATGACGAACCCGCCCTGACCGCCGGCGATGGTCGCGGCCAAGTCGGCGAATTCGGCGGTGCTGGCCGCCGGCGGCCGGCCGGGGCGTTCGATCAGGCCGTCGGTGTACAGCATGACCGCGTCGCCCACGTCGAGGAATTCGGTGCGCACCGGAAAACCCGTGCCGCTCCCCAACGGGCCGGCTCCGGACGGCACGAGGTAGCGCGTGTCGGCGTCCGCCCCGACCAGCAGTGGCGGTGGGTGACCGGCGGTGCAGTACTGGAATTCGCCCGTGACGAAGTCGAGCGAGCCCACGCACACGGTGGCCGATCTCGACCCCGGCACATGTTCGTGGAAGCGGTCGACCGCCGCGAGCGCCTCGGCGACCGGGTAACCCGCCAAAATCTGCATCCGCAGCGCGGTGCGCAGTTGCGACATCACCGCGGCCGCCTCGACGCCATGGCCCACGACGTCGCCGACGACGAGAACCAGTCGGTCCCCGAGAGGGATCGCATCGAACCAGTCGCCACCGGCGGCCGTGTCCTCCGCGGCGACGAGGTACTCGGCCGCGACATCGGCGCCGGGAACCACGGGTACCGAGGGTGCCAGCAATGCCTGCTGCATGACGATGGCCGAGTCGCGGACGTTGCGATACCGCTCGGACAACTCCTGCATCCGCGACTCGGCGGCCAGCCGGGCCCGCACCCGGTCGGTCACATCGATGAAGGCGAGCTGCACACCCTCGATCGTGCCGTCGTCGCCGCGTCGCGCCGTGACGATGAAATCGAAGAAGTGTTCCTGCGCCGTCCCCGAGCCCTCGAAGTCGGCCTGCACCCGCCACTCGGTCCCCGACTGTGGCTCGCCCGTCTCGTACACCCGATCGAACATCGGCAGGATCTGCTGGCTCTCCAGCTCGGGATACACCTCGCGCACGAGCAGGCCGATGGTGTCGATCGGCGGACTGAGGGCGCGGTAGGCGGCGTTGACGGCGATGAAGCGGTGGTCGGGGCCTTCGAGGCCAACCAACAGGGCGGGAACGTGATCGAAAACGCGGCGGACGTCGTCGGCGGCACCGACGGTCGCATTCCAGTTCCTTTCGACCGCCATTTGGCTGTCCCTCCTACGGACCCTTTCTCGGACCGAGTTCCGCAAGCTGGTCATAAAGCGCTGTGCACGCGCCAGGCGCAGGCATTAAGAGTATCAATGGCGTCCGGATGCTCGATGCAGCAGTTTCGCGCGTGGCGCGCGGCGGCGCCGCGGCCCGGATTCCGTCCGGCAATTAAATCAGTACGGTTTGTAATTACTCAGCGCGGGTATCACGCGCTCATGGTCGATGTCGTGCCGCGGCGGTTGATCTTGACGTGGCGAAGCGTCATGTCTGCACCGGTCTTCACCCTGAACGGCTGGGTCGCCTTCAACCTGCCGCGAACGGTGACCGCATTGGGCGTATCGCTGCTGGGGGGCCTGGTGGCCGTCCACGCTTATGTCGTCATGACCGAACCGGCGGTGCCCGGGTACTTCGTGGTCTACGCAGCTTTGCTGGCGATCTGTTGCCTGGCGGCCGGGGCGGCGATGACGTTCGCCCTCAAACCGCGCGTCCCCGAGGCGGGCTGGTACTTCGGCAGCGTGGTCTGCCTGGCCTTCCTCGCGGTTTACCTGGCCAGCCGGTGGGGCACCCTGCCTGGGCTGGAAGCGCTGACCGGCCGTTGGGACGTGGCGCCGGGCACCTTCGCTTTCGCGTTCGCCGCGGGCTTCATCGCGGTGCACGCGACCGTGCTGTCCGGCATCAACGTGGCCTACCCGCAACGGCAGCAGTGGTACGACTGACTGGAGCCCTGCATGACGACGCTTGACTACCCGGTGTGGCTACGAGTGGACCACTGGCTCAACGTCCTCTTCGTAACCCTGATCATCCGGAGCGGCATCGAGATCCTGGGCACCCACCCCAAGTTGTACTGGCACGACGACAGCAAACCCGGCAGCGAATGGGCGCGCTTCACCCGCAAGGTCATGCCGCGCCATCGCCTCTACGACACGCTCGACGAAGAAGAGTCCTACAGCTCGTTGGTGGCGCTGCCCGGTCACAAGAAATTGGGCATGGGGCGCCATTGGCACTTCTTCTCGGTGATCTGCTGGATTCTGCTCGGCCTGTCCTACTACGTCCTGCTTTTCGCGACCGGTCAATGGCACCGCTATTGGCCCTATTCGTGGTCGATCTTTCCCGAGGCCGCCAATGACATCGTCACCTACATGTCGTTCAACCTGCCGCCGCTGCTGCCCGGTGAGCCCTTGGACGCAATCCAGAAGCTAACCTATGCCGGCGTCGTTTTCATCCTCGCGCCATTCCAGATCCTGACGGGAGCCGCGCAGTCCCCGGCGATCGAAGCCCGGTTCCCGTGGTACGTGCGGATGTGGGGCGGCCGGCAATGGGCGCGGAGCCTGCATTTCCTGGGGCTGCTGGCCTTCGTCGTCTTCATCCTGGTTCACCTGTCGATGATCTTCTTCTGGGGCTGGGGCCAGCTGACGGCGTCCATGATCTTCGGCTCCGTCCGGAACATCAATTGGGCGACGGCACTGTCGCTGATCATCATCGGGGCGATCATCGCCGTCCACGTCGCGGCCACCAAATGGAGCCTGCGCCATCCCGTCCAGGTGCACCGCATCCTCGGCGCCGTGGTCACCGGCGCCCGGCTGCTCCTGTTGCGCCCGCTGAACTCGCGGCAGGACTACCCCGTCCGCAAGGTGACCAAAGATCACCGGGTGAACGGAAAGCCGCCCGCCAGCACCGAATACAAGGTCATGGCGGTCCACAACTTCGTCGACTGGCGGCTGCCGGTCGGCGGCCTCGTCGAAAACCCGGTGACGTTGGATCTGGCCGCGCTTCGGGCACTCGCCGAGCGGCAGACGCAGCGGACGCTGCACAACTGCGTGCAGGGCTGGACCAGCATCGGTGAGTGGAGCGGCATTCCGCTGGCCCAGCTGGCGGATGTGGTGCGGCCTTTGCCGCAAGCCAAGTACATCTGCTTCCTGAGCATGCAGGACACCGGGCGCGACGAACCCGCGGCGGAGACTCCAGGGGGCCAGTTCTACGAGGTGATGGACCTCGAACTGGCCTACAAACCGCAGACGTTGCTGGCGTATGAGATGAACGGCCGCCCGTTGCCCATCAAGCATGGCGCCCCGCTGCGGCTGCGGGTGGAGACGCAGGTTGGCTTCAAGATGGTCAAGTGGATCAACGGAATCGAATTCGTCGACGACTACTCCCACATCGGTAAAGGGTTGGGCGGCTGGCGTGAGGACCATGTGCACTACGACAAAGACGTGGAGATTTGACATGACCGAACCGATGGTGCGGCCCGAGCTCATCGACCTGAATTCCGCTGCGCGGCACCGTGTTATGGAGAACGTCTCCGCCAAGGGTGGCCACTGCGAGGCGTGTGGCGGAACCGACTTCGAGGTGGGACACGCCTTGTACTTGGGATTCCTCTTCCTCAACGAGGAGGAGGACGCCTACATGGTGGCGCTGACGTGTCGCAATCCGGAATGTCCGAAGCCGCGCACCGGGATCGTGTTGCCGGAGAGGGACTTTC
The DNA here is from genome assembly GCF_001667785.1 of Mycobacterium sp. E3247. Taxonomy (NCBI): domain Bacteria; kingdom Bacillati; phylum Actinomycetota; class Actinomycetes; order Mycobacteriales; family Mycobacteriaceae; genus Mycobacterium; species Mycobacterium sp. E3247. The sequence goes on from NZ_LZJG01000002.1 coordinate 8,110, forward strand.
TCAGCCTGGGGACGTCCGCTCCGCAGAACGCGACCGCATCCTGAGGCGGTGACGTCTTTTCGCCGCCGCGGTCGCCTCGCCGGGTAGCACCGGGCGCGGCAAGCCCAACTTCTCGGCGAGACCGGAAACTTCGCGGAGTTGCTCGCACAAGGACTCGAAGCGCCGCCGGTCCGCTTCATCGAGCAGACCGAGCGAACTGTAGTGCACCAACCTCGGCAGTCGTCCGGCCAGTGCCGCGCCCCAACGAACGCTGACGTCGTATACCTCGCCGTCCTCGACCGACCCCTTGCGCCCCAAGGCTTGAAGGGCCTCGACTTGCCGGGTCAACATCTCGACGTCGGCGTCGATCGCGACCGGCACCCGCCCGTCCGATGCCACGCTCATGTGTCCTCCCGTCGTTCTGGCCGCGACCCCACTGTGCCGTATACCCGGGCGCGTCCGTTTACACGCCGCCCCGGCGGGCACCTGCCGGTCATCGGAGACCCGGACAGGATCGTCCAACGCCTGCGCGAGGAAGACGGGCTGGCCAATTTCCTTGAGCGGTACTTGGTTACGGCCCGACGATCTGCCGAGCGGGTGCTGATCAGCGACGGCGAAGTCGACGACGTGAACCTGAAGCGCTGCAGGGCAACTCGAGGGGCACTCGATGGCGTGGTTTCCGTCTCGCCGGTGCGCAACCGCCCGACGACGACCGGTCAGGCTGAGACGGGCTTCTTGGCCGGCGCGGAAACCTTCATCAGCTTCATCAGGTTGCCGCCCATGATCTTTGCGATGTCGGCCTCGTCGAAGTCGGTGAGCTCGTCCACGAACGAGATGGGGTCCTTGAGGCCTTCGGGGTGCGGCCAGTCGGAGCCGAAGAGCACCCGGTCGGTGCCGACCATCTTGACGATCTCGGTGAACCTGTCCTCCCAGAACGGGGTGATGTAGACGCAGCGCTTGAACGCCTCGATCGGGTCCTCGCTGAACGACTGCGGCATCTTCTTGTAGACGCCCTTGAGGCCCTTGAACAGGTCCGGCACCCAGTCGGCGCCGTTTTCGATCGACAGGATCCGCAACTCAGGGTTGCGGGACAACGCACCATGGCAGACCAGCGCACCCATTGCGTCCAGGATCGGCCGGTGGCCCATCGCGAAGCTGCGGAAGGCGGTCGGTTTGAACGGCAGGAACTCGTCACCGGGTTCCCACACGTTCGCGAATTCGGAGTAGCCGCTGTCGGAGGCGTGCATCGAGACCGGGATCTCGGCCTTGATGCAGGCCTGCCAGAACGGGTCGAACTCCTCGAGTCCGAACGACCGGCTGCCCTTGTAGCCGGGCACCGGCGCCGGGCGGACCAGCACCGTGCGGGCACCGCGCTCCAGGCACCATTCGAGTTCCTCGAGCGCGCGCTCGACGATGGGAAGGGTGATGACCGGGGTGGCGAAGATGCGGTCCTTGTAGTTGAACGACCACTGCTCGTGCATCCATTGGTTGAGCGCGTGGATGACGTCGTGGGTCATCTCCGGGTCGTCCTTCATGCGCTCCTCGACCAGGCTCGCCAGGGTCGGGAACATCAGGGCATAGTCGATGCCGAGCTCGTCCATCACCTCCAGCCGGGCACCCGGTTCGCGGAAGGCGGGGATGGCCTTCATCGGCTCGCCCAGGATCTCGCGGTAGGACTTGCCCTGCGCACCGTGTCGGAAGTACTCCTCCTGAGCGCCCGGGCGTGCCACCACCTCGAACGTCGGGTTGGGGATGTACTCGCTGATGTGGCCCCGCACGACGATCTTGGTGCGACCGCGAACCTGCACGTAGTCGATGACGCGCTTGCGGTTCTCCGGCAGGAACTTGGTCAGCGCCTCCTGCGGCTCGTACATGTGGTTGTCCGCGTCGAACACGGGGAAGGAAAGTTCGCGAGACGGCATGGCGATCTCCTCGGGAGAAGTCTTGAATTCTCTGTAGGTGGTAATGACGTTACCACTTGTGCGCAAGAGGGTGTTAGCCGTCCGCGCTCAGGCCGGACGTCGGCGTCGGCCCGCTGATGATCGCGAAGTTGACGGTCGCCGTGGCAAGCAGGTCGTCGTCGCCGTCGCCGTAGATGTCGACCTGCATCACCATCGCCCGCCGCCCGGACCGCAGCATCCGGGGCACCGCATACGCGGAGCCCTGCCGGATGGGGCGCAGGTAACGGATGAACAGGTCGGCGGTCGTCATCGTGGTGCCCGGCCGGAGATGTTCGAGCCCGAACTGTCCGCCCGCCACGTCGACAAGGGTCGCGATCAGGCCGCCCTGCAGCGCGCCGGACGTGTTGACGACGGCCGGGCTGACGGGCATCGTCATCGCGAACTCGCCGGCGCGGGTGCCCGGCCGCATGCCGATCTGGGCGAACAGCTCGGTCAGCGACGGCGTGGGCGCTTCCTCGTCGCTCTCTCGGATGCCGAGGGCGCGGCTGCAGAAGTCGTACAATTGGCCCGCGTCGACGGGTGCTCCGTTCAATTCCGTTCCCAGCCAATGCAATCGCTGCGCACCCATCACCGTCTGCATGACGATGGCGGCCGCCGCGCCGACGTCGAGTCCCGGGTTGAAGACCCCCTCGGTGATGCCCTGCCCGACGATGTCGCGCAGGAGCTGATGCAAGGGGGAGAGCACGCGCGCGTAGTCGCGGGGGCGGGTCTCGGCCAGGTGCTGGTTGTAGAGGGTCAATGCGCGATTGAGGCTGTCCTGGGTGCTCGATTCCGGTTGCTGGCTGATGCGGTCGATGACGAGTTTCAACGCGGCGGTGCTGTCCAGCCCCTGGGTTTCGGCGCGCCAGGTCTGCACCGACTGGGCGATGGTCCGGTCGAACAGCGCCAACAGCAATTCGTCCTTGCTGCTGAAGTGCTGGTAAAAGGCGCGCAGCGACGTCTTGGAGCGGGCGACGACCTCCTGCACGGTGAAGTCGGTGCGCCCGGTTTCGCCCAGGATCGCGACGGCCGTCTTGATGAAGCGGTCGCCGCGCGTCACTTCGACGTCGTCGCCCAGGTCGGTCATGAGCGCGTGGTCCCCTTCCTCGGCGCGCGGCGCGCGCTATGAGAATGAGGTTACCGCGCTTAGGCTGCTGCAATGGCGGCGAGCGTGTCCGGGAAAGTCGCATTTGTCACCGGCGGCGCGTCAGGCATCGGCGCGGCGTTGGCCGCCGCGCTGGTCGACGGGGGCGCCGAGGTATGGATCGCCGATCGGCAGATCGGCCCCGCGCAGGAGTTTGCACAACGTCTCAACAGCCGCGGCGGCAAGGCGCACGCGATCGAGCTGGACGTGCGCGACTATCCGGCGTTTGAGCGCGCCGTCGCCGAGGCGGTGCAGCACTCCGGGCGGATCGACTACCTGTTCAACAATGCGGGCATCGGAGTTGCCGGTGAGGTCGACAAATACACGCTCGACGACTGGAACGACGTGTTCGATGTGAACCTGCGCGGTGTCGTGCACGGTATCCAAGCGGTGTATCCGATCATGATCAGGCAGCACTCCGGGCATATCGTGAACACCGCCTCCATGGCCGGCCTGATGACGACCGCCGGCCAGGCCAGCTATACCGCCGCCAAACACGCCGTCGTCGCGCTCTCGAAGACGTTGCGTCTGGAGGGAGAGCGCCACGGGGTGCAGGTCTCGGTGCTTTGCCCCGGCGTGATCCGGACTCCGATTCTCACCGGCGGCAAGTACGGACGGACCGGCCTGGCAGGCATCAGCGACGAGCAGATCCTCAAGATGTGGGAGCGGCTGCACCCGATGGCGCCCGACAAATTTGCCGAGCGCGCGCTACATGCCGTGTTGCGTGGGGACGCGATCATCGTGGTGCCTGCGTGGTGGAAGGCATTTTGGTACCTTGAGCGGCTCTCGCCGGCGCTGTCGATGCGAGCGGCCAAAGGAGTGCTCAGGAGCGCTCGGCGAATGGAGCAGGCCTCGGCGCCGCCGGCGGGTTGACGATCGGCCGGGGCGCCGGTGCCTGTTCTCGGATTGTGTAAATGACGACGGCGACAACGTCTTTCGAGGTTGCGGGTAGTTAGTGTGCCGTCTCTACCCGCGAGGTGCGGGTGACCGCGGACGTGCCCTCCGCTTCGGTCGCCTCCTTGGAAAGCAGCCACCACACCATCGGATAGGCGGTGGCGAACCCGAGCCACATGCCGCCCCACATGACGAGCCAGAACGCCATGGAGGCCGGGGAGTAAGCGAAGACGAACGCGACGAGCAGCATGGAGGCTCCCATGCCCACGTCGAACGCGACGATCGCGAGAACCGAGATTCGCGACGCCGCCCACAGTCGCTGGCCCACGGACTGGTTCCGGCCGGTCAGGGCTAGCGAGTGATACTCGAAGGCGATCAGCAACGGAAGCGCAAAAGCCGCAATCAGCAACATCATCGGCCACACGCCCTGACCGGCAATGGTCACCCCGGTCAACATCACCAACGGCATGGCGATCATGTGGCCGACGAACGAGACGGCGCCGCCGGGAATCGTCTGCACCGCCGCCGTCGCGGCCAGTCCCGGCCTGGGCGCGCGCCCGTGTTGGCGCTGCCAGCGTGGAGTCGCCGGCCGGCCCCAGCGATAGTAGGCCCACCACACCAGCGGACCGGCATAGATCGCGGTGATCGGCCAGACTAGCTCCATCGCGCGTAGTGGCTGCCGATGACCACTCACGTAGATATCCGCGAGGATGGCTGCGGCAAGGAGCGCGCCGAGGCCGGTCACAATCCAGGCTTAGAGCGTCACCCACTCGGGTGCAGGCATGGACATCATGAATTTGATCCTTTCTATGTCGAGAGGAGCTGAAGCCCCTTGAAGTGCTGACTAATTCGCCCTTGGTCGCTCGCAGCAGCGGTTCATGCGACACCCTGCTGGGCGAGCACGGCGTCGGCCAGTTGGGCAGCCTCGTCAGCGCAGCCCCACGACAGGGTCACGCCCGCACCGCCGTGCCCGTAGTTGTGCACGACGCGGGTGCCGGGTTCGTGTTGCAGCCGCACGCCGCCTTCGCGGAACGGCCGCAGCCCGACCCGGACAGGGTCGACAGGGTCCAGTCGGGCGTCCCGCAGAATCGGCAGGAACCTTGTGCAGCGGTCGAGCATCTCCCGCAGGGGCGCATAACTGTCCAAGGCGAGGTCGGTGCTGTACTCACCGGTCTCGACCAGGCCGCCCAGCAATAGCCGGTTGGCGCCACGGGGCACGATGAAGACCATGTCCTGGTTGTCGGTGCTCGTGTCGTTGGCCACCGCGTGGGCCGCGGTCACACGCGGCATGTAGTTGCCGTCGTTGACCACCCGCAGGAGCGCGCCTCGGTGCGGCACCACGGTCGGGTCACCGGCCAGCTCGCGCGCCCCCAGCCCCGAGCAGTTGATGATCAGCTCGACCCCGTACTCGGCCAGCAGCTCGTCCTCCTGGTCCGCGAGCGGGCCGCGGACGCTGCGCCGGCTGACGGTGACTCCAGCGGCCTCTGACTGGCGGCCCAGCCACGCCAGGTACCAGTCTGTGTCGATGGTGGGTGCCAGGTAGGAATAGGCGTCCACCACCCCGGCGTCGGGGCTGACACCGTGGGCGGCGATCAGGTCGGGATCGCGCATGAACCCGGGCACGAACCGTTCGACCTCAATCATCTTGGTCAGCTCAGCCGGATCCTCATCGACCGGCCGGGAGAAATAGAACACCGCCGGACGCAGGCTGACCCCGGTTCGCGGATCGGCGGCGAGCCGCGCGAAGCGAATGTAGGAGTAGCGCGCCCACTCCGCGGAACGGCCCAATACGGATTGGTCGTGGTGGCGGCCGCACACCGACGGTGGCCATTCCCACAGGGCGCCGGCCACCGTCGACACCGTGTCGACGCCGAACCGGTCCGCGGCTACGACGACGCGCCAGCCTCGGCGGGCCAGCACCAGCGCGGTGGTCCACCCGCTCACCCCGGCCCCGATCACCAGCGCGCCTGGCCGGTCCGGGCGCGCCGTCATGACCGCGCCTCCCGTCGGATCTCCAAAGTGGTACTGCCGGAATGATTTCGACATGCAGACAGGGCAAGACTCATCTATCTCTCGTTTCTCACAATGAATGCCGTTGGCGATTCGCCTGCGGCGATGAACATGGACAGCGGCGGCCGGCCGACGGGCGAACCCACGGCGGCCTGACGCTGACCGATCAGATACGAGCGATACAGAAGCGGGTCAAGAGATTTCGACCCGAACAATGAAAGACGAATCGAGCGGTTCGCGGTGGGCCTCGCCGCGCCCACACCACCGGGCCGGCCAGTGAACCGGCCAACGCGATCGCTGCGATGACGACGTCAAGCGCCACCAGATCGCTTGTGGAGCATGCCTGCGCCACATGCTTGCAGGCCTGGTCCAGCGGCGAGCACGAATCGCCGCCGGCTGGTGCAAGGTGGGCCGGCGTAGCGACTTCGGGGCCGCCCGCAGTCGCCGCATGGGATGACGTCCGCGGAATCGCTGTGGGCACGTGCGGCAGATGGCACCCCGCGGCGACACCCACTGCCCAGAAAAGGGCCAGGACTGCGGTGGTGTAGCGCAGCCACTGGTTGGTGTGGGTGATCTGCAGGTGCATGGCAGGGGAAATGCTATCACCCCCCTGGGGTATATGTCAGGTAGCCCGCACGGACCCTTGACGACGAGTCGACAATTAACGAATCATGCTGTCCAAAACCGATCTTCAAGTGCATCCCGCAACGGCGGTGATACACCGGCCTGATACATGTACCCATACGGGGTATATGATTATGACGCGGGACGCGCTGTGCTGACGATGGCCGCGAACACTTTCGCTGTCGAACGCGAACGTCGGTAACGAGATGCACCGAATCGGTGCGTCGCGTGCCCCCGCTATGGCACGGTTGGCGGGTGTTGAGATACGCGCTGACCCTCGCGGCAACCGTCCTGGGCGGCGCCGCCGCCATTCTGTTCGTCCCGCGGGCTGCCGCGGATCAGGACAACTACGTGGCCTTCCTGTCCCCGTCACGCAACATCAGCTGCGAGATCGACTATCAGCGCCGGGGAATCCCCGACTCGGCGTTCTGCTTCAGCATCTCCCCGCCGCAGTCGGTGACGATGGATCCCACGGGGGCACTCTCGCGCTGCACCGGCGAAAGCTGTCTGGCCAACCCGCCGGAGGGCACGCCGACCCTCGGCTATGGGCAGGCGAAGGGAACCGGCCCGTTCATGTGCCGTTCGGAGACCGACGGGGTGACGTGCACGGTCACGTCGGGTCGCGGCTTCATCATCTCGAGTTCCGGAATCGCCGCCATCGGTTGACGGTTTCGGCGGTCGTCACATCGAGATGTGTTGAGGCTTGGCAGTGGGATCGTGTGCCTTCTACTCGATGAGGTGGCGATCAGGCCGCCACGCTGCGCGCGACGCGTTGAGGCCTGCTGGGCGGGTACCGCGAATTTCTTGTCGCATACGTCCGTTGACGTCAACGGGTGCGATCCTGCCGTACTGCCCGGGCGGCTCGGGGCGCGGTGACTTTACCGGGTCTCGCTTCTGTCATTAAACTCCTGAAGGTGGGACCAACTGGAATTCAGGTCGATGTCGAGCAGTTAATTGCTGCAGCCAGCCAATGGCATGCCGTTGGTGCTGAACTCGGCGTTGTCGGAGTGCCTTCCCCAGGACGGCCGTTCCAACCCACTTCTGCGGCTGTGGGTGGTGTGCACGCAGCCATTTGTATTGCGGCAGCTACACTTTCGGCCCGTGCGCACGAGACTGCGAGCGCCGTCGAGGCGGGCGCGGGTGGGTACGTCGCTAACGAGGCGACGGCGGCAGCCGAAATGGCGGCCGTGCTTCAGAATGGTTGAGTAGATGTTGCCGACCCTGTCGCAGATCCGAGCATGGGACACTGAGCATCTCATCCTGGCGGCGAACCACTGGTCGCAGACGGCCGATCAGTGGGAAGACGCCTTCTTGACGATGCGCAACCAATCCCACTCCATCGTGTGGCAAGGCGCCGGTGGCGAGGGCTTGCGACAACGGACCCGCGCCGACCAGCCCGTCGTCAGTAGCACAGCTGATCAGTTGCGTGATGCTACGGCCGCTGCCCGCGATGGCGCTGGGACCATCTCGGCGGCTCAACACAGAGTCATGTACGCCGTCGAGGATGCCCACAACGCCGGCTTCAATGTCGGAGAAGACCTATCGGTCACCGACACTCGAACCAATAGGACCGCCGCAGAGCGGGCAGCTCGCCAGGCCCAGGGCGAAACGTTGGCCGCCGACATTCGTCAGCGCGCCGCCCAACTGGTCCTTGCCGAGCAGACAGTGGCCCACAAGATTACGGCCGCCGCCGCTGGTGTCGGCACCACGACCTTCCCGGAAACCCCAACTGCTGCCAAGCCTGCCTCGGACGGGGCGCCTGCGCCGGTATCCGCTGACGGCCCGAGGACTGGCGCTGCCGATCCCGGACTTGTGACAAGTGGAGCTGGGTTTGGGGCAGCACTGACCGAACTCCCCACCAAGGCCGGCGCGGCTGCAGTCTCGTCGGGCACCAGTACGCTCGGCGCATCTATGGGCCAAGGGGCGCAAATTGTCCAGGCCGCTGCCGTCGTCGTGCATCCCCCTCGTCCCAACCCGCCGCAGCCCTCCGAACGCACACATTTGCCAGACCCAGGGGAGGCCAAGCATATGGATGTGCCGCCACCCCCGCCCCCTGCCGACATTCACCCGGTGCACCATCCTCCGCATCCGCATGACGTTCCACATCCAGTAAAAGTTCCGCAGGTTCATCAAGTTCCCCCGCCCGCCGCTCCCTTGCCCCCGTCTCATTCGCAAGCCGGGCCGAACATGCCAGGGATCGGCGGACCCAGCCTGGGAGGGACAGGCATCGGTGCACCGTCGATGCCCGCACTACCTTCGATACAGCCAGGCGGCGGCCCGTCCTTGGGCCATCCGGTGATGCCTCTGCCGGACATGACACCACCGTCCCCGCCACACGCGGCCCCTGTCCAGCCCGCGCCGCTTCCAACTGAAGCGATGCCATCACAGCCGCCTCCGCCAGCGGCGCCCGTTCATTCGGCGCCGCCTCCACCAGAGGTGGCTCCGCCACCGCCGCATGACGCGCCCCCCGTTCAATCCGAGCCGCCACCGGCGGCGCACGCCGCTCAGCCGCCGGCTGCTCCCAGTCCTCCCGCGCCTCCGCCTCCAGCCCACCCCCAACCGATGACTACGCATGTCGGTAAACCCGCGCAAGTGACGCCGGCACCGTGCTTGTCACCCTCGGACATGTGATCGGTCGACTATGCCTGGTGTCCCATCGGTCATGAACAGACGCCGCGGGTTCTGGTACCACTGGCGCTGGCCTGTCGCATTTGTCCTTCTTGGTGCGGCGGCCCTTGTCTTACCGTGGGTTCCCGCATTCGGACCGCAAGTCGTCGTGTATCCCACGACCGACTACGCACGCTTGCCGACGACCTCCGCCGTCCCCGAGACACCGCAATCCTGCGTGTCGATACAGCGCGTCAAAGACACACCGCAACTTGTCGACGAAGCCTGCGGATCGCCAGCGAGCACGTACCGAGTCCTTGCTCGCGTGAGTAACGAAACTCAATGCGTGCCCGACGCCGACCTCACCTACTCCTCGTCCGGGGGTGCGGTGTGCCTCGACTATGACTGGGCCGCCAATCAGTGCCTGCGGCTCACTGAGGACTCGGTGGCGAAGGTGCCATGCGCCGACCGCGCTGCGATACGTCCCGACATGGCCGTCATCGGCGCGGTTGACGTTTCCTACTGCCGCGAAGGCGGAATCGCCCACTCCGTACGGCATTTCACCATCTGTACGCTTGCCGGAAATAAGGACTGCAAGGGGAGGACCATTGGAAAGTGAGCGCTTGATTATGTCAGCTTTCTGGGCAGTTTGCCAGATTGCTGCAGTGGTCATCATGGTCACCGTAAACAGGCGAGCTGCTAGCGGTCGGCTAAAGCGCAACCAGTGGACTGGGATTCGTACCCGGTCGACAATGCGCAGCGACCAGGCTTGGGTGGCCGGTCACCGCGCCGCATTGCGCCTGACGCCGCTATATGCGTTCACCACTGCGATAACGCTGATCGCGCTTCTGGTCGCGGCCCTGTCGGCCCCGTTTGGCATCGTCATGCTCGTGGGAGTCGGCGGCCTTCTCCTGTCGGTGCCGGTCGCTCTTTACAGCGCGATCATTGCGGGAAGAGCCGCGCAATCGGTTGGTGACGATCCCGAGGATCGGCAACGGCGTTGAGGATCCGCGTGGTGGTTTGTCTACTAGCCATTGCGGTCTCAGCGAGCGTCGCGTACTACACCACCTATGCATCCCGACCCAAATTGCGTGTTCTCCACCTGCCGTACACGACAGCAGACGTGGTCGAGTACCTCGTATTCTCAGCGGGACGTGTTGTTGTCGACTTTCCGGTTTTGCAGAGAACCGACCAGAAGAGCGTGGCTGTTCCTTCGGCCACGCAGCTTCATATCGCGGCCGAGTCGCTCACCGAATGTATCCGCAGCGTCGATGCAAGCGCCGGTTCTTCTATGACTGCGGCGTTCAACGCTGCTGATCCTGAGCGACTTGATGGTGCACTGCGGCGGTTTAACGCCGCAGCCAATCGTTGGTTGAGCACGCCCCATAAAGCGGAAAGCCCGTGTCCGCCTCCGCCCCCTCCCCCCTCGGTGCCGCCCGATAGCGGTTCAGGGGACGGAGTCTGGAAGATGAAGGCCGACGTCTACGGGGCTTATCTGGTCGCCGGCTGGCTCGTTGCGGCGGCCGGTGTCTCTGCCACCGTAGGGGCGGTGTTCAACGTGCTCGTCGCAGCGATGGCCACTCTGGTAGTGGCCGCCACTGCCGTGCTCGTAGCTTGGATTTTTCCGGTGTTGATCACCTACGAGTTCGAAGCGGCACCTAAGGACCTAGATCGCCAGATTGCGGTCGCCAAAATCGTGCAAGCGCTGCGATCATGACCCAGCGCATTCGTTGGCTTGACCTACCGCGATGCTTTTGGCGTCGTCGCAGTATCCAGCAGACCGTCACGGTCGGAATTGTCTACGCACTGATCCTTACTGCGTCCGCGCTTGCGAGCCTTTCGGCGACCCTACCGTCGAACGTCGTGTGGGAGCGCACGCAGCTGCCCACAGTCCGAGCTGCACTCAACACGATTGCGGCACAGGACTTTGCGTTCTTTACCCGATCGCCCGAGGCAGACCAGATTGACGCTTATCGACTCAACTCTGACGGCACCCTTGGAGTTAGCCTGTTGGTAACACCGCAAACCAAGGTAACGAACTTCTTCGGTCTGTCGCGCACCCAACGCGCACAAGGACCCGAGCTCGCGAATCTCGTGCGGGCCGTCCCTGGCGATGCGTGGGCTGACTGCACCGGGCTCGACCGTGCAATGTGCATGGACGCAATTCCGCGTCAGAAGGCGTCCCTTAGCAACGACAGTCTGGTTCCAACGGTGTGCGGCCAGGTTGCACTCACCATCGAAAGCATCGTGAAATGGGCGTATCGTCGACTCACTGAAGATGGTTACACCATCGAACGTGTCGCCCAAGCCGACGTCGACTGCACGCACGCACATTAGGCCGAGACCATCCCTAGCATTCTGCACGCCACCATTGGTCGTGCTCTCCGATTTGACTACCGCAGCCGGTGGTTTGCCTTCGGAAGGGCCGCATTGGCGTTGGCTACCGTATCCGAATTGCTATTCACCCGGTCTGGCGCGTTATTTACCCGGGTCGGCCCCGCCTTCGGGCCGCTTTGTACTGCTCAACCCAAGGTGTCACTTTTCTGTCTCGGTAATCAGCATGAATTCATTGAAGCCCGGGTGTGGCTCGCAATCGTTTTGTTGATAGTTGTGGCATCCGGATACCGGCCGAGGTTTACGAGTATTGCGCACCTCTGGGTCGTCTTCTCGGTCACCACGTCAGTCACATTGCCCGACGGAGGTGATTCCATAGCACTGATCGTGGTGTTGCTTACCACCCCTATGTGTCTCGCCGACCAGCGGCGATGGCAATGGGCTCCTCCTCGAAACCGCATGAGTCGCAATGGTCGTACGATCGCGTACCTCAGCTTCTGGGCACTTCGAATGCAAATCTCTTATCTGTATGCAGACAGTGCGATTGCCAAAATGGGAGTCGGTGACTGGCAGAACGGCTCTGGGTTTTACTACTTCATCCGGGACAAGATGTTCGGGGCAGCAGGTCCTCTCAAGCCCCTATGGATGTGGTTATCGGATCAGAGCCTTATCACATTGACGTTTACATGGGGTGCGATAGCGGTGGAACTGGCGATCGCCGTCTTTGTGCTCCTCGACGCCCGATGGCGACTGGTCGCGTTCTGGCTCGCAGTGGTTCTGCACGCACTGATCTTCCTGAGCATGGGTCTGTTCAGCTTTTCACTGGTGATGGCAGCAGTCGCAGCCCTCATCGCCACGCCCAGCGAGCCGTCCTCGTCTCCGCCGCAGCATAGGTTACCCAGCACGCGCCAACCAGTCGAGAACAACCCACCAATGCCGAGAACCGGCTAAGTCGCAGGGGATTCATCGTGCAGATCCATCAGAAGCCAAACGCCGGTTATCCCAAGATCATTCACGCCTACGTGGCATTCCACGCGGTGCTGATTATCGCGGCCTGCAGTGGCCTGTGGTATTTGGCTGTGCGGTCAACCAGCCACGGCATCGCGCCGAACACAAAGCTCGGGTTTCGATCTCAACACACCCTCGTTTCCGCGCAAGGGTGGTACGTCGCACAAAAGGTAGGATTCCACTTCGCGGCAACCGCGGTCACCATGGTCACTGTCGTCATGTTTGCGGTGGTCGTCGTGGCCTACGCCCGCCGGCTCAATCCCATGTGGTTGCTGATCGTTCCCCTAGCCGCCGGGATCGCTGTCGGCGTCTGCCTCATGATAGCGGGCTACCGCGCCGATCATGCCGCGGTCACCGTCGAAACTCCCAATCTTCCTCGCGCCGAGGCTTTTCCGTCAACTGGTTAACGCCATCTATCCTGGTACTTCGGCGCCGCCCTCAGCCGCCGCGCGCCTCGATCATCGCCGAGCGATTGACCTTGGTCGCCGCGGTCCGGGGAATCGCGTCGACGAACTCGACCGTCTTGGGCGCCTTGTAATGGGCAAGCCGGCTCTTCGCGTACTCGATCACCTGTTCCTCGGTGAGCGCCGCGCCGTCGGCGAGCTGAACGACCGCGTGCACCCGGCGTCCCCATCGCGCATCCGCGAGGCCGATGACGACGATGTCGGCGATGCCGGCATGGCCGGCCAACGCCGACTCCACCTCCGCCGGAAACACATTCGCCCCGCCGGTGATGATCATGTCGACGCGGCGGTCGACGATGTAGAGGTAGCCGTCCTCGTCCAAATAGCCGATGTCGCCGGCCGAGCGGAAGCCGTCTTCGGTCGACGGCAGCGGCGGCGCGCCGCCGACATAGCGCGAGCCCGCGCTCATCGGTGCGCGGAGATAGATTTCGCCGTGCTCACCGGGACCCAGCTGTCTGGTTCCTGCGTCGAGGATCCGGATCTCGGTGTCGCGGAAACCGCGGCCGACGCTGCCCGGATGAGCCAGCCACTCGTCGCCGCGCAGCGCGGTGAGCCCGAGATTCTCGGTCATGCCGTAGGCCGACACGATCTGCTGAGGGCTCAGCAGATCGAACCAGGTGTGCATCAGCGAGGGAGGCATCACGGCGGCGCCCTGCAGGACGAACACGATGCTGGACAGGTCTCGCTGCCTGACGTCCGGCCGGGCCGCGATGCGCGCCAGCATGGTCGGCGTGGCGGTGAAGTTGGTGATCCGGAAGCGTTCGATTACGTCCAGAACCAAAGCGGCATCGAACTTTTCGAGTATCACGAGGTGATCGCCGGCCAGCAGGAAGAAGAAGGTGGCGAAGCCGTTGGTGTGGTACATCGGCGCGGGCACCATGATGGTCTGGGGCTGGGCCACCGGCGTCCAGTTCGACAGGAACGGCTCGCCGTGCTGCGGAGTCCACAGCGAGGGAGCCAGGCTGAGGATCACCTTCGGCACGCCGGTCGAACCACTGCTGCAGATGCCGTTGACGTTGGGGGAGACGGCCACGGGCAGGGCGCCGGCGGCCTCAGCGTCCGCTTGGGCCTCCAGGCGCCACCGGCTCGCCTCGTCCACGACCACGGCGGGGTTGATCACCTCGCGCACCCTGTCGCGCTCCCACTCGGGCAGGTCCCAGTGCATGGGCACGGGAACGGCGCCGACCTTCCAGCACCCCAGCGTGGCCAGCACCAGGTGCTCGGAGTTGGGAATCGCCAGGGCGACGAGGGAACCGGTGTCAGCGCCGTTGGCGGCCAGCGCCCGGCCCCACTGGTTGGCGCGGGCGTCGAGTTCACCGAAAGACAGCGACTGCGCGGTGCCGTCGAGGGCGACGATGGTGACCCCAGGGTCATTCGGGCGCTGCTCGGCGAGCTCGTGGAGCTTGACGCCGAACGGGACTCCGTCGGCGAGCGGGTTGGCCGTCGCTTCGGCCGCCGGCGATTCGGTCACGCCGATACCGGCCCGCTGAACAGAGTTTCCAGCGAGCCGTCGCGGACGTCCGGGATCAGGCGCAACGCCAGCGCCTCGGCGCCCAGCGGCAGGCGGATCAACGGTTGGGTGTGCCGGTCGAGCACGCTGACGTCGGACTCGTCGCAGAAACCCAACGCGCCTAGCAGCTGGTGGGCGGTGCGTAGCACTTGCCGCGCGGTGTCGGATGCCTTGAGCCGAAGAACGAGTGCGTCCGCCGAATGGATCTCTATGGGTAGCGATTCCGGCCGGCAGGCGGTGAATTTCGCCAATTCGTACAGTCCGCGCACGGCGACGGCGGCCTCCGCGACGGCGAACCTGACGCCCTGGAAATCCGCCAGCGGTTTACCGAACTGAATGCGGGCGCGCACGTGGTCGGTGACGATGTGCAGCGCCTGCTCCACCGACCCCAGAATCCGCCATGATCCCAGCACGAGATGAAGGTTGACGTCACTGGCCGGAATGGTTCCGTCGGGTTCGCCGAGGGAAGCGGGCACGAGGAACGGCCCGAGTTTGGCGGCGGTCCGCGACGCCGGGCGCGGGCGGTAGCGGTTGCCGTCGAGGTCGGCGGCAAGCCAATCGCCGGGCAGGTCGCCGTGGTCGATGCGTGGCGCCTCGGGGTTGACCAGGGCAAGGCGGGCGCCGTCGATCGCCAACAGCTCCTCGGCCACCGGATAGGGCAACGCTGCCGCGCCGGCGGCCCGGCACAGCACGGCCCCCGCGAGCAGGTCGTCCGCCTCCGAGCGGACATCGAGGTCGAACGCGCCGACCTCGCCCAGGGCGGTACGCGCGGCGTCCCGGACGCCGTCGTCGGTCTCGGCGCGCAACGCCGCCTGCGGGCCGCCGAGCCGGGTGAATCGCTTGGCCGCGACCGCGGCGAAGTCGCTGATGTCCTGGGGCAGTTCGGTGTTCATCGGTGTTCTCCCAAAACGTCCCGGGCCACCAGCATCTTCTGCACTTCGATCGTGCCCGATGCCACAGTGGCCGCCTGGGCGTAGCGCCAATGGTCCTCGATGGCCCCGTGCAGCGCCGCGCCGGAACCGCTGTCCAGCGCGATCGGGCCCAGCACGTCGAAGAGCAGCTCGGCGACCTGCTGGTCGCAGGTGGTGGTGGCGATGCGGGCTGCGCTGGCCGCCGCGCCCGCCGCCGGGTCATCCTGCAGCGACACCGCCCGGTAGGCCAGCAGCCGCGCCACCCGGAGGTCGACGAGCGCCCGCACCCACCGCGATCGAAGAGACTCGGGCAGCGTGTCCCAGTCGTCGCCGAGTAGTGCGCGCATGCGTTCGAGCAACGACTCACACCGCGCGTAACGGGCGATGCCGACGCGCTCGAACGCCAGCGCCTCACGCATCACCCGCCAGCCGTCACCGACCTCGCCGAGGACGTCGCCGGGAGACGCCGCTACGCCGTCCAAGAACATCTCGTTGAGGTGGTGCGGCCCCAGCATCGATCCGATGGGCCGGACGGTAAAGCCGGGCCGGTCCATCGGAATCAGAAAGAGGGTGAGCCGCTTGGGCTTCGGGGCCTCGGGATCGGTGCACGCCGCCAGCACGCACCACGATGCCATCAACGCGTAGGACGTCCACACCTTCTGGCCGGTGATGCGCCACCCGTCCCCGTCCGGGACGGCGCGGGTGCGTAGCGAGGCGAGGTCGGTTCCGGCCTCCGGCTCGGAAAACCCCTGACACCAGATCACGTCGCCGGCGGCGATGGCCGCCAGGTGCTTGGCCTTCTGCTCGGCCGTTCCGTAGCGCATCAGCGCCGGGCCCACCCAGTTGATGCCCATGTACTGGGGACCGCGTGGCTCGTGCTGAGCCCACATCTCCTCGCGCAGCACGGTCTGCTGCCACACCGAACCCCCGCCGCCGCCATGTTCTTTCGGCCAGGCCAGCGCCAGCAGGCCCTCCGCGGCCAGGAGCTTGCAAAACGTCTCGGTGGTGGCGAGATCGCGCGGGTTCTCGGTGCAGGCCCCGAGGAAGTCGGCGGAAATGTGGTCGGATATCAGCTCTCGCAGGTGTTTCCGCAACTCTGCAGCGTCGTCGCCGAGGTCATAATCCATCGTCGTCATCCCTTCGGCAGCCCGAGCAGCCGCTCGGCGATGATGTTGCGCTGCACTTCCGATGTTCCCCCGTAGATCGTCGCGGCCAGCGCGTCCTGGCGTTCGAAGAGCAGGTCTGGGTCGCTGAGGGCCTGCATTCCCTCGGTTGCGGCGGCCAGGTCCCAAACCCGCTGCAGGGTCACCGATCCGAGCAGTTTCATGGTGTCGGCTTCGGGGCTGGGTCGCCCCGCCAGTTCGTTGGCCAGGGCGCGGTATCCGGTGGCCCGCAACGCTTCCGCGTCGGCGAGCAGGGAACCGAGCTCGGCGCAGAAATCCGCCGTCGGCTGCGCGCGGCGTACCGCGTCGAGTCCGCGCTTGATCTCGACCCAGTTCATGATCCAGATCATCTGGCGTTCGTGGTGCAGCGAGGACAACGCGACGTTCCACCCACCGTGCAGCGGCCCCAGGAGGTTGTCGGCGGGCACCTCGACGTCGTCGAGGAAGACCTCGCAAAACGTCTCGTCGGAGATCGATGCCATCCGGATGGGCTCGATGCGCACTCCCGGCGAGTGCAGGTCGAGGATGAGGCAGGAAATACCCCGGTGTTTGGGTGCCTCCGGATCGGTGCGGGCATACAGGGTGCACCACCGTGACTCGTGCGCTTGGGTGGTCCAGATCTTGTGCCCGTTCACCCGGAAGACGTCCCCGTCACGCTCGGCCCGCGTGCGCAGGCCGGCGAAATCCGATCCGGCCTCCGGCTCGGACATGCCCAGCGCCCACCATTCGTCACCGCGCAGCAGCGGTACGAGAAGGCGGTCGATCTGGGCGGTCGTCCCGAATTGCCGGATCCCGGGTGCGGCGACGTTGGGGCCGGCGATGTTGGGCAGCTTGGGCGCCGACCGCAGCGCCGCCTCGATCCTGACCTCCATCGCATCCCGCAAACCCAGGGACCGGCCGCCGTGCTCCCGCGGCCAGGTCGGCTGTATCCATCCGGCCTCGAACGCGGCCCGCTGGTACGCCCGCCGCAGTGTCAGGTCCCAGCGGTATTGCCGATAGTTCGCGTAGTAGTCCTTCGGCAGGAAGTCGCTCAGCCAATCGCCGAATTCCCCGGTCGGCGAGGTCATTTCGCGCTTCCTGCGAAGCGGCGGCCCACCTCGTGGTAGAGCGCCCGGCTATCGCCCAGCATCGCGGCGGTCTGCCAGGCGTGCCGCACGTAGAGGTGAGCGTCGTGCTCCCAGGTCTGCCCGAGCGCACCGTGCACCTGGACTGCGGTCCTCGCGCAATTGACGGCCGCTTCGCCGGCCGCCGCCTTGGCGAGTGCCGCGCCGGTCCACGCGGCTGTTGGGGACGCGGTCGGACCGGCCAGCCGCGCGGCCGCGGCATAGGTGAGGCTTCGCGCGCGCTCCAAGCCGACGTAATTGTCAGCGAGCGCATGTTTGATGGCTTGGAAGGCGCCGATCGGCGTGCCGAACTGGCGGCGCGTCTTCGCGTGCTCGACGGCGCGATGCAGGGCGGCGCGGGCCACGCCGACCAAATCGGCGGCCGCGGCCACCAATGGCGGCGTCAACGCCGCGTCCACATCGACGGGTGCGGTGGCCACCGGCTCCGCGTCGACCTCGACGTCCACGAGCGGTTGCGCTGGGTCGGTCGACTCGCCGGCGATCACGGTCACCCCGTCACCGCAGCGAACGGCCGCCACCACTGTGCCGCTGGAGACGGTGTCGGCCTGCGCCAGCGTGACGAGCAGATCGGCGCGGGACAGGTTGGGGACCGCGACCGCCCGGCCCCGGAGCCGTCCGCCGTGCAGCGTCATCGGCGCACCCGCCAGCCGGGAACCTCTGGCATGCACGGCCAGGGTGGCGATGGCTCCGCCCGCGATGTCGTCGACAACCGCCTCGAGCCCGGTGTGCCGCAGCGCGCCCGCGGCCAGACCGACACTGCTCAGCAACGGAATCGGCGCGAGGGCGGCACCGCATTCCTCGAGCACGACCGCGAGCTCGACCGGCCCGTAGTCGCCCGCCTCGGCGAGCTCCGTCCAACCGAGGTCGACAACCGTCTTCCACAGCGCGCGCCAGCGCTCCGGATCGGTGATCGCTTGCCGGGCCGCGTCGGCCGGGCACTCCGTGCGCAGGATGTCGCGCACCGTGTCGCGCAGCGACAGCTGGTCCGCATTCAGCCCGACATCCATAAGACCCCTAACATAATAAAAATAGTAAACTAGCGCCCCGGTTCGCAATCGCACGGCGATATATGCATAGGTGGATGCATGGTCCAGTGGTATTTGTTCCTGCCGCAGGTGCGGCTGTCGGCGGCCGACATCGTGGAGCGGGCGCGCCACGCCGAGGCCAGTGGCTTCGACGGCATGGCGTTCATCGATCACCTCGAGGCCCCCGGCCTACCCGATGAAAGCATCTGGGAGGCAATGGGCATTGCCGGCTGGGTGGCGGCCAAGACCGAGCGGCTGCGGATCGGACACCTGGTGCTGTGCGACGCGTTTCGCCACCCCGCGGTGCTGGCCAAGCAAGCCGTTACCCTGTCGGACGCGTCGGGGGGCAGGTTCGAGCTGGGTCTCGGCTCGGGGTCCTGGCCCGCGGAGTTCACCAGATTCGATGTCGGCCAGCAGGATCCGGTGGCCAGGGTGGAGCAACTCGGGCGCCACCTCGACTTGATCAGGCGGTACTGGGGCGACGATCCGCACGGCGCGGCTCCGCAGGCCCCGCGAAGGTCGTATCCGATACCGCTCGTCCTGGGTGGCACCGGCCCCAGGATGATGGAACTGGTTCGCAGACACGCGGATTGGTGGAACGTGCCGGCCAACCACCTCGACAAGTTGCCCAAGCTGGCGACCTCCGCAGGAACGGCCCGGGTCTCGGTCCAGCAGATGGTGGGGTTCGTCCGAACGGGCGGCGACCCGAACACAGTGCGCGAGGTCAGCCAGCGGCGATTCGGCAACCTGGGGTCGGGGCTGGTCTGCGGCGACGCCGACGAATTGATCGCACACTTCACCGGACTGACCACCCAGCGGGTCGAGCGGTTCTATGTGTGGTTCGCCGACTTCGCCGTGCCCGATTCCCTGGACGAATTCGGGGAAACGGTGATCAAGGCGTTCGCTGCCTCCGGCGGCGGGCCTCCGTAGGCACCACCGGCGGCCGGGCGTACGGCCCGCGTTGCACCGCGCTCAGCCGAATCTCCGGGAGGTCGACCGACGGGTCGACGGTGTCCAGCCAGGCGACCGCGTCGGCCACATCCGAGACCCGAATCGCGTACATCTCGAAGGGAACGTCCTGCAGCATCTCGGTTTCCACCGGGCCGGGTGTGACGATGTGGACGCTGATGCCGTCGCGGTCGACCTCCAGCGCCAGGGCCCGCGCGAATGCGTTTCATGCCGGCCTTCGATGCCGAGTAGGCCGTCCGCGCCATCATCGGTTCGTGCGCCGCCGACGAGGAGATGAACACGAATCGCGAACCGGCGCGCATCCTCGGCAGTGCGGCGGCGGTCACCACGAAGCACGAATCCAGATTGGCCGAGATGATGGTCCGCCACTGCTCGAACGTCTGCTTGCGCGCGTACGTCCCGCCCAACGTGCCCGCCGCGTGGACGACGAGGTCGATCGTTTCCAATGCGCTTACCGCAGCTGCGAATCCGTCCGGGTCCGACGCGTCGGCCACGACGTGGCGAGCACCGATCTCCTCGGCGGCCGCGCGCAACGGCGCTTCGCGCCGCGCTGCCAGCACCACGTCGTAACCGAGCTCGACCAACTTGCGGCCGCAGCCCTTGCCGATCCCGCCGCTGCCGCCGGTCACCAACGCGGTTCTCAACGGCCGCCGCTTACGATTGCCGGAAATCCCGCGTCCGCGACAAGGCTTGCGGCGACAGCGCGTGAATTCGTTGATCAGGCCCACCGGAGAGCACATAGGTCTGGGTGTCGGCGAGATGGCGACCGGCGATGCGGCGCGCCCGGTCGACGTCGCCCTCCGCGATGGTCTCGGTCAGCTTGACGTGTGTGCTGAGCACCGCCCGGCGTTGCGCCAACGAGGGATAGGTGCCACGCGCCGCGCTCTCGTCCGCCCACTGTTGTTCGTGGCTGGTCCACAGCGTCTCCAAGCTGCCGACCACCGCGATGATGGTGTGGTTACCGCAGCCGCGGACCACGAGATCGTGGAATTCACGGCCGATTTCAGTAAACAGCCCACCGTCTTCGATGTTTTCGGCCATGGAGTCGTTGACCCGGTTGAGTTCGGGCACCAAGGTGTCCGCCCGGTCCGGCCGCCGGGCGGCCAGGGCGGCGCACGCGGGTTCGAGTTCTTGCAACGCCATGCCCAGGTCGGCGACGGCCACGGACTCGCTCTGCAGCAACAACCCCAGCATGTAGGCGGCGCTCGTCTTCGCCGGGGCGTGCACGACGGCCCCGCCGCGGTTGCCCCGCCGGACCGAAACGAGCCCCTCGGTTTCCAGGATCCGCAGCGCTTCGCGCAGGGAAACCAGGCTCACGTTGAACTGTTCGACGAGCACCTCTTGACGCGGCAAGAGATCGCCGTCGGCGAGCTCGCCGTTGATGATCTGGCGGCGCAGCTCGTCGGCTACGATCTCTGCGATCCGCGGCGCCGATAATCGGCGCCGGGCGTCCTGCCCAATTCCCAAGGCGGTCATCCGATCCTCGATGCAAAGCAACTCGCTGGCTTAGCTATTTTAGCAGTAATGGTATAAATAGCTTCTTCGGTCGCGTGTCGATCGGGAGGGCGGGTAGTAAGTGAGCGAGCGGTCCGACAGCCGGCCCACGCCGCTGCATGACCTGCGCGTCGTAGAGATCAGCGACCGGATAGCGGGCAGCTACTGCGGGAAGCTGCTGACCGACGCGGGCGCTCAGGTGCGCAAAATCGAACCACCGCAAGGCGATTGGCTCCGCCGGTATTCCGCCACTCGGTCGCCGGTGCCGGAGGGGCGGAGTTCGCCGCTGTTCGCCTACCTCAACGCCGGCAAGCGCAGCGCGACCTACCCGCCGGATGCGGAGGGCATGCGCGCGTTGCTGGCCACCGCGGACGTCGTCGTCATCACGGCCGGCCGGGAGCGGGCGGCGGCCCTGGGTGTCGACCCGCAGCGGTTGCTGGCGGCCTCCCCGCGCGCGATCATCGTCACGATCTCCGACTTCGGCTGGGCCGGACCGTACGCCGACCGGGCCGCCAGCGAATTCACCCTGCAGGCGTGGGCGGGCTCGCCCGGCTTCCGCGGCGATCCCGCCGGGCCGCCCATCTCCATCGGTGGCGACCTCGGGGAGTACATGGGCGGCGTGTATGCCGCCTTCGGTGCGCTGGCCGTGCGCCGCCGCGTCGAGCGGGGCGGCCCCGGTGAGCACCTCGACCTGTCCATGCTGGAAGCGCTCACCGCAATGCAGAGCAGCGAATGGCTGCACTCCCAGCTGCTGCAGGTGCCGCCGATCCGCCGCACCCTCGAGGTGCCCTCCATCGAGCCCGCCAAAGACGGCTACGTCGGGATCACCATGGTCACGGGCCAGCAATGGCTCGACTTCGTCGCGATGGTCGAGTGTCCGCAGCTCGAGGAGATCGAGCAGCTCCGCTTCCAGATCGGCCGGTGGGCCTACCGCGACCTGATCCGCGAACAGATCCGCCCCTGGCTGGCCGAACGGACCGTCGAGGAGATCGTCGAGCTCGGCCAGCTGTTCCGGCTGCCCATCGCGGCGCTCGGCAACGGCTCCACGATCCGGGATATGGAGTATGTGACCCAGCGCGGCGCGTTCGTTGCCAATCCCGCCGGCTTTCACCAGCCCCGGCCGCCATGGCTGATGTCGGCATGCGCGCCCGCACCGCCGGGGGCCGCACCCGTTCCCGGCGAGGCCGATGATGAGAAGCCTTGGTCCCCAAGGGAACCCGGGGCGGACTCGGCTCCGCGCACGTTACCACTGGCCGGTGTGCGCATCGTCGACCTGACCGCGTTCTGGGCCGGTCCCGCGGCAACCCACCTGCTGGCCGCCTTCGGCGCCGATGTCGTCAAGGTGGAATCCATCCAGCGACCCGACGGCATCCGCTATTCGGGTGGCATGCGCACCGACGTCGACGATTGGTGGGAGTACGGCTGGGTCTTCCACGCCATGAACACCAATAAGCGCTCCGTCACGCTGGATTTGGGCTCCGAAGACGGGCGCCGCCTGTTCACCGAGCTGGCCGCCGGCGCCGACGTGGTCATCGAGAACTTCTCCCCACGGGTGGTGGACCACTTCGGCCTGACCGCCGACGTGCTGCTGAAGGTCAATCCCGAACTCGTCGTTGCCCGCATGCCCGCTTTCGGGCTGGAGGGGCCGTGGCGGGATCGGGTCGGATTCGCTCCCACCATGGAGCAGATCGCCGGCCTGGCCTGGGTGACGGGGCTGCCCGACGAGCCGCCGGTCACCCCAAGGGGGGCCTGCGACCCGCTGGCCGGCGTGCACGCCGCGTTCGCCGTACTGGCGGCGCTCAACTTCGCCGAACGCACCGGATCGGGGCAGCTGGTCGAGCTGCCGATGCTCGAAACGGTGCTGAACGCCACCGCGATCCAGGCGATCGAATCGGAGGTCTTCGGGACGACGCTGACCCGGCGGGGCAACCGCGGTTTCGGCGACGCCATCCAGAACATCTATCGGTGCGCCGGCGACGACGACTGGATCGCGGTCACCGTGCGCGACGACGGGCAGTGGCGTGCGCTGGTCGAGCTGATGGGTCGACCGGCCTGGTGCGACGAGGGGTTGGCGACCGTCGCCGGGCGGTCGCAGCGGGCGGATGACGTCGATCGCCGGCTGGCGGAGTGGTTCGCCCGCCAACCCCTCGACGCGACGGTGGAGCGGTTAGCCGCCGCCGGCATCCCCGCCGCGCCGGTGGTCTCGCCGTCGTTGGTCACCGAAAACCCGCAGCTTCGGCACCGCGGATTCCTGGAGACCCTGCACCATCCCAGCACCGGTGCGGGGCTTTATCCCTGCCCCCCGTTCGCCCGGCTGGCCGGCCAGGACCATTGGCTGCGGCGGCCACCGCCGCGATTGGGTGAGCACAATGAAGACATACTTCGCGATCGGTGCGGGCTGAGCGACGACGAACTGACGCGCCTCGCAACCAGTGGGGTGATCGGGACCCGACCCAAGGGCCTCTAGAGAAGTGGAGGGCATCTGATGCGCGTGACAGTGGACGAAAACCTGTGTGAGGCCAACGGTTTCTGCGAATCGCTGGCGCCGGAGGTGTTCGAACTCGGGGACGAGGATGTGGTGCAGATCGCGGACGGCCCCGTGCCGCCGCGGCTCGAGATCGACGTGCGCGCCGCGGTGGATCAGTGCCCCAAGGCCGCGCTGCGGCTGATCGATTAGCGCTCGGTCAGCGATATCGGCATCGCGTCGTAGATCGACATGTTGGTGGTGAGGTTCGGGTAAGTCACCTTGGCTGGGCCGATTTCGATGTCGTCGCAGCGCAACAATAGTTCGTCGAACACCGCCCGCAGCTCGGCCCGGGCCAGCATGGCGCCCAGACAATGATGTGGTCCGCCGCCCCCGAAAGCGACGTGCGGGTTGGGCTGACGGCCGATGTCGAACGCGAACGGTGAGGAGAAGACCTCCTCGTCGCGGTTCGCCGAGCGCAGCATCGACACGACGCGTTCACCCTTCGCGATGTGCTGACCGTCCATGTCGACGTCGACCTTGGCGGTGCGCGTCCAGTACGCGACTGGTGAGGCCCAGCGCAGCACCTCCTCGACGGCGCTCGGCCGCAGCGTTTCGTGCTCGCGATAGCGCTCGATCTGCTCCGGATTCGCCATGAAGGCCTGCAGCCCGATGGCCAGCGCGTTCTTTGTGGTGTCGCTGCCGGCGAAGGCCAGGACGAAGAAGAAGAACTCCAGTTCGTTGGCGGGCAGGCTGAATTCCTCGCCGTCTTCGCCGGTGATCACCGCGGTCGCCAGCGTGCTCCAGATGTCATCGGTGGGGTTGCGCCGCTTCTGCGCGGTCAACTCCGTCGCGTAAGCGAACACCGATGCGAAGAGGTCGAGCTCGACCCGACCGCTTGGGCCCGCCTCGGGCGCAAGGACCTTCAGGATGCGGTCGAAGATGTCGAATATCCGCGGACGGTCCTCGTCCGGGATGCCGATGATGTCGCCGATCACCGTCATCGGCAGGGCGTCGGCGACGTCCTCGATCCAGTCCCCGCCGCCCTTGGCGAGCAACGCATCGATCATCCGTGCCGCACGCGCCCGGATGCCGTCCTCCAGCTTGGCGATCGCCCGGGGATTGAAGGCGTTGGAGATGAGTTTGCGGCGCTTGTTCAATTCCGGCGGGTCCAGCGTGATGATCGTCGGGGACGCCGAGAACAGGGCGACCGGTTGGATGAGCGGGCCGTCGGCCGCGGTGAACGAGTCGGTGTCGCGGTGCAGGCGGACGGCGTGCCGGTGTTTGGTCGCCACCCAGAAATCACGGTGCACGGTCTGCGCCACGCCCGGGGTCAGTTCATGGCGGAAGATCGGCCGGCTGCGTCGCAACTCCGCGAACAGTTCATCCGGAAAACCATTGCGCCACAGGGCGAAGTCGGAAAGGTCCACCACCGCAGCCGCCATGTGATATCCCGCTCTGCCGGGGCGCATCCGCGCCGCGTTGACGTTCAATGCTTAAAATAGTAAAAATAGACGTTGTCGTCGAACCGCGGTGAGTGAAGCCCGGTTGCGCTGGGCACGCTTGGCCTGGGCGGGATATGGAGAACTCGTGACGCATGCAATTTCGGACCCGGCACCGGATTCGGCCGGCGATCCCTCGGAACGCGAGTTCGGGCAGGCCGGCATCGCGCTGTCGACCTATCGGTTCCCGACCGGCTGGTTCATCGTCGCCTTCGGCTCGGACCTGGCCGCCGGCGACGTCAAGCGGGCGCACTACTTCGGTGAGGAGCTCGTCATCTTCCGCACCGAGTCCGGCCGGGTGCACGTGATGGACGCCTACTGCCAGCACCTCGGCGCCAACCTCGCCGTCGGCGGCACGGTGGAAGGCGAGAACATCGTCTGCCCGTGGCACGGCTGGCGCTGGCGTGGCGACGGCAGCAACGCGCTGATCCCGTACAGCAAGATCGGGTGCAAGAACAACGTCCGCATCCGCACCTACCCCAGCATGGAGTGGTACGGCTTCGTGCTCGCGTGGCACGAGCGGCACGGCCGGGCGCCGTACTGGCAGCCCCCGGTGCTCCCCGAACTGGAAACGAACGAGTACTACCCACTGCACCCGCACACGCAGATGATCAACCGGGTCAAGGTGCACCCGCAGATGATCATCGAGAACGCCGCCGACCCGTACCACGTGCAGTACGTGCACAAGGCCGCCAATCCCGCGACCACCGCGTCGTTCGAGGTGTCCGGTTACCACCTGCACGCGACCGTCAACGCCCATTTCGGCGGTGGCCGCGCGTCGACCTGGCTGACCCCCAACGGACCGGTCGACGCCAAGATCATCTACGACAACTACTCGCTGGGCCTGGGGGTCGTCCGCTTCCCCAGCGAACTGGTGGCCACGGTCCAGGTCACCGGGCAGACGCCGGTCGACGAGGACTACACCGATTACTTCTACACGCAGGCTTCCGTCCGCGAGCCCGGCGATACGGGCGACGTGCCGACCGGTCGCGCGGCCAAATTCCTGGGACTGCAGCAGGAAGTCATCAAACAAGACTTCTTCACCTGGGAGAACATGAAGTATCTGGAGAAGCCGAACCTGGCTCCCGAAGAGGCCCACGACTATGCCGCCCTGCGCCGCTGGGCGCACCGCTTCTACCCGGGCACGCAGCCGTCGCCGTCCGACTTCGGCTACACCGCCGACGGTCAGCCCGACCCGGCGGCCGCGAAAGCCTGATGCCCGGACCCGCCGACTTCGGCGTCGAAAGCTTCACCGTCGCGGCCGTGCTCGATCGGCGCGCCGAACAGCATCCCGACCGGGTGATGATGTCGATCGCCGGCGTCGACGTGACCTTCGAGCAGATGCGGCAGCGGTCGTGCGCCGCGGCGAACATGCTGGCGGAGTTGGGAGTCCACCGTGGAGACGGCGTGGCCATATTCGCTGGCACCTGCCCCGAATGGGTTTACTTCTGGTTGGGCGCGGCGCGCCTTGGCGCCGTGACCGCCGCCGTCAATGCCGCGAACAAGGGGGACTTCCTGCTGGACGCCCTACGGCTGTCGCGGGCGAAGGTCGTCCTGACCGATGCCGAGCGCCGGCCCCGGCTCGACGAGGTGGCCGGCGCGTTGGATCACGCGCCAACCGTGCTGGCGCAGGGCGATTCACTCGCATCGGCGTTGAGCCGAGACGCCGGCACACCGCCTGCGGGCGCCGCCGGCGCGTCGACGGACGTGGGCTGCCTCTTCTACACCTCGGGTACCACCGGGCCCTCGAAAGCGGTTGCCACGACCTGGCATTACCTGTTCACGGTGGCCGCGACGGTCGCGTCGGCCTGGGAATTGCGTGCGGGGGACGTGCTGTGGACGGCGATGCCGCTGTATCACCTCAGCGCGGCGCCCAGCGTGCTGGCCCCGATGCTGCTCGGCGCGACGACCGTGCTGGCCGGGGCTTTTCATCCCGGTCAGGTGTGGGACGAGGTGCGCGCCCGCGGCGCCGTCGGTTTCGCCGGCGCCGGCGCCATGGTCTCGATGCTGCGCAACCTGCCCGCGGATCCGCGCGATGCCCAGCTGCCGTTGCGGTTCATCTCCGCGGCTCCGATCGACGCCAAGCACTACCGGGACATCGAAAAGCGTTATGGCTGCCGCATTGTCACGATGTACGGGATGACCGAGGCCTTTCCGATCGCCGTCAAGGCCCTGGCCGACGACGGGGTGCCCGGAACGTCGGGCCGGCCGAATCCCCATTTCGACGTGCGCCTCGTCGACGAGAACGGCGAACCGGTGCCCGCCGGCACGGTGGGGGAGATCGCCTGCCGACCGCGCCGCCCGCACGTGATGAGCGAGGGCTATGTCGGCCCGGGGTTGCGGGTGATTCCCCACGCGGAATGGTTTCGCACCGGCGATCTCGGCCGGTTCGACGGCGGGGGCAACCTGACCTACGTCGACCGCAGGAAGGATTCGCTGCGCCGACGCGGGGAGAACGTCTCCTCGGTGGAGGTGGAAACCGTGGTCATGCGCCATCCCGCCGTGGCCGAAGCCGCCGCCGTCGGGGTGCCCAGCCCATTGGGCGAAGACGACATCCTGGCCGTCGTGACGTTGCGGCCAGGGGCCACATTGGATTACACCGAGCTGCTGGATTTCTGCGCGGCCCGGATGCCGTACTTCTGCGTGCCCCGATTCGTGGAGATCGTCAGCGAACTTCCGAAGAATGTCATCGGACGAATGCGCAAAGACCTGTTGCGCGCGCGGGGGGTGACTCGGGAGGCGTGGGATCGTGAAGCTCAGGGCTATATCGTTAGCCGGTAAGTTACGTTAATGTTACGTAATCGTCGGCAAGTTACTTTACCGTTACATCCAACCGCTCGTTGGCAGTCGTTTCCCGGAAGAGGCTGGAGACCAAAATGACGATGTCCTATCAGGAACAGCAAATGCTCCTGGCCGCCGCCGGCCGCGCTGCCATCCTGGACCTGAACGCCCGGCACAACCGGGCATATTCCAAGGGCGACCGGGACCGCTGGATTGCCACGTTCCGTCATTCCGGCGCCACCTACACCCGTGACGGCGATACGTTCGACGACCTGCGCGCCGCCTTCGACGGCGGCGACGGGCAGCGCCTGGTGACGGTCGACCACGAGATCCGCATCGACGGGGTGAACGCCGTACAGCGTTGTGTTGTCGTGCTATTCGCCAGCATGTACGGCGACACCACCCTGCGCGCGACCGGGGTGTTCAAGGACACGCTGATCTACGAGCGCGGCGGCTGGTACTTCACCTCCCGCAAGCTGCAATGGGACTCGGTGCCCAGTAGGCACCCGCTCGTTATGTGAGCGGCGTGGACCCGGATCTCAGTTACCAGCTGGCCTTCGGCACCTATGAAGATGCGCTGCGGATGGTCGGCGCGACGAGCGAGCCACGCATCGCGGCCACGGCCGTCAGCGGGGCGCGCATCCAGTTGTTCGCCGCAATGGTCCACGACGGCAATCGCTCCTACTGGGACGCCGAGTTCGCCCGCCGCAAATGGGGAGGCCTACTAGCGCCCCCGGCCCTGCTGATGGGCTGGTTGATCCCTCCGCCGTGGGAGCCGCAGGGCCGACCGCCGGCGGCATCCCTGGTGCTGTGGGTGCCGCTGCCGGGCACCACGTTCATCAACGCGGCCAACGATGTCGAGTTCCTGCAGCCCATCGTCGAAGGCGATCTGCTCACCGTCGTCGAGGAATTGCTGTCGGTGTCGCCGGAGAAGCGGACCCGCCTGGGCGTCGGTCATTTCGTCGAGACGCTGGAGACCTATCAGCGCCAGGACGCGACGGTGGTCGCCACGTGCCGGAACACCCTGTTCCGCTTCACCCCCGCGGCGTCTTCGTGATCGCAGGCGAGCTGAGCTTCGACGAGATCGCCGTTCCCGTCGACCTGCCCGAGGTTGTCGACCACATCAGCTACCAGCGTGTGGTCGAGAACGCGGGCGCGACGTGGGATTACTTTCCGGGGCACTTCGATCCCGAATACGCGCAGCGCCAAGGCAATCCGACCATCTACGTCAACACGATGCACCTCGCCGGGTTCGCCGACCGCGTCGCGACCGACTGGGCGGGACCGGGCAGCCGCGTGGTGCGCCGCTCCCTACGGCTGGCGGGCTCGATATATGCCGGCGACACCATGATCGGCCGGGGCCGCGCGGTCGCCAAACGTCGGGACGCGTCGGTCGACCCGCCGCGCTGCCTCGTGGACATCGAGATCCAGGTGACCAATCAGCACGGTGCGCTGTGCTGCCCGGTCGAGCTCACTTTGCAGGTGCCCGAAAGTGGTCGAGCGTCAGCCGGATAGCGGCGGCAGCTGCCCTTTGCATACCAGCGTCTGGAGTTCGACGTATTCGTGGAGGCCTTCCGGGCCGAATTCGCGTCCGATACCCGACTGCTTGAAGCCGCCGAAGGGCGCGCCGATGTCGAGTGTGTACATGTTGATGCCGTACGTGCCGGTGCGCACCCCCGCCGCGATCTCCAACCCGTGTGCGATGTCGGAGGTCCACACCGAACCGGCCAAACCGTAGTCGCTCTCGTTGGCGATCCGGATTGCGTCGTCCTCGTCGTGATAACGCAGCACGGTCAGGACCGGACCGAAGATCTCCTCCCGGGCGATGCGCATGTCGTTGGTGGCGTCGGCGAACAGCGTCGGCTGCACATACCAGCCGCGGTCCGACGGGCTGTCCAGCCCGCCGAGCACCACGCGGGCGCCCTCGGCTTGACCGGACTTGATGTAGTCCTGGACACGGCGTTGTTGGCGTTGTGCGACAAGGGGTCCGATGTCGGTGGCGTCGTCGGCCGGATCTCCGACGTTGAGGGACGACATCATGTCTGCCAGCGCGTCGACGACCTCGTCGTGGCGCCGGTCGCTGACCAGGATCCGGGTCTGCGCGACGCACGCCTGGCCGTTGTTCATCAGGCCGGCGGTTTTCAACCCGGCTACCGTCTTGCCGATCTCGGCGTCGTCGAGGATGATCGCCGCCGACTTGCCGCCCAGTTCCAGGCTCACCCGCTTGAGCTGCTCGCCGCACAGGGCGGCGATGCGGCGCCCGACGGCGCTCGAGCCGGTGAACGCGATCTTGTCCACACCCCGGTGGCGCACCAGCGCCTCGCCGATCTCGGGTCCGCCGGGCAGCACCGAGACCACCCCCTCGGGAAGGTCCAGCTGCTCGATCATCTCCGCCAACCACAAAGCGTCCAAAGGGGTTTCGGGTGCGGGCTTGATGATGACCGTGCACCCCGCGATCAACGCCGGGATCAGTTTCGGCATGATCAAAAATTGCGGAACGTTCCACGGCACGATCGCGCCGACCACCCCGACCGGTGCCCTGCGCAGGTGCACTTCGCCGAGGACACCCTGGCGCCGTTCTTCCCACGGGAAGTCGCGTGCGGCGGCCAGCGCCAGATGGATGAGCGTCGCCGCGGCCGCCCCTTGTCCCATCCGGCTGAAGCTGCGCGGGGAGCCCATCTCGTCGGTGATCAGGTCGGCCATCTCCTCGATGTGGCCGGCATAGATCGCGGCCAACTGCTCGACCTTGGCCATCCGCTCGGCGTGGGTCATCCGCGGCCAGGGCCCGTGATCGAAGGCGTGTCGCGCCGAGGCGACGGCGGCGTCGACGTCCTCGGGCCCAGCTAACTGAACATGGCCGACCGGTTCTTCCGAGTGCGGCGAGATGACGGCGAGCTGTTGCGGGTTGGCGGGCTTGCGCCACTGCCCCCCGATGAAGAGTTCGTCGTAGGACCGGTGGCCGGCGGATTCTGTCATCCGGCACCTCCTCGAGGGTCGGGCGCAATGCGACAGGGACCGGGATTTCGCTATTGACGCTAACATAGCGAAAAAAGCAGCGAGGCTCATATGACCAGCGATTGGCGCAGTTACCCCTTCCAGTTGGTACCTGGCGACAGCCAGCTGGACTTCCCGGCCGCCGAGGGCGAGCATCCGGATCAGGAGTCGGACACCTGGTTCATCGCCGGGCAGCTGGAGGCCGCCGAGACCGACCGGTCTTTTGCCTTCCTGACCATCTTCAACAAGAACCGGCCCGGTGGCACCGTGGTCGCCGACTTCTACACGATGGCGCTCTTCGATCTGGATTCCGGTGATTACGGCACCTACACGGATTACGACATGCCGCCGGCCAACATGGAACCTGGGGCGCAGCGCAAGCTGACGTTGGCGCCGGGTTTTCTGGACATCCATTACGCCAGCGGCGCAGGCACCGCGTCCTGGATCACCTGCCGCGACAACGAAGGTGAACTGCTGCCCTACACCTACCGCGTCAGCCTGGTCGGCGAGGACCAGGCGGGGCGGCCCATGCGCCTCGACCTGGCGGTAACCCCAACGCGCGCACCGACACCGGTGGGTGCGTCCACGTACAAGGGGAAGATCTGCTGCTTCGGCCAGACCGACACCTATTCGTATTTCCAGACCGGCATGGCGATGACGGGCACCCTGCGCTGGGGCGGCCTGGTCCACCAGGTTTCCGGGAGCAGCGGGCATATCGACCGGCAGTGGTTCCCGAAGTACGCCGGCGGTGGTGGGACCGGGGGAGACCCGCGGGCCCGGTCCCACGAATGGCGCACCATCAACTTCGACAACGGCGTGGACCTGAGCATCTGGCGGCAGTTCGACCGGACCAACCGCAATGCGCTGCAACCGTTTACGGGAGTGACGATGAGTCATCCCGATCCGGCCGTGCCGCCGGAATGCGCCGAGGACGTAGAGGTGGAGGTCAGCAGCTACGTGCGATGGCCGGACGCGGTGCAACCGCTGGTGCGGCCGAACGCCGCCGCCCGCTACATGCCGGACCGCCACAGGATCACCTGCCGCACCATGCAGCTCGACATCGTCGGGGAGCCGCTGGTGCCCGCTCCCGCGCACGGCCTGCCCATCGAATACATGGAGGGCCCGTACCGCTACCACGGAACACTATGGGGTGAACCCGTGACCGGCTTCGCCTTCAACGAACGCTCGCTGGCCCTGTACCGCGACTGGGAGCTGGTCGAGGTGCTCGCCACCAGCGTCGCGAACATGGAGCCGGCCGACCGGGACCTGCAGATGGCCGCGACCCTGCTGGTGCAGCTGCTGGCCCGTGGCCGCCGTAGCGAAGCGGTCAGGCTGTTGAGCACGGTGCGCCCGGCTCAAACCGACGCGCTGGCAACGCTGTTGGATGACCTCGTGGCGGTGTTGTCCGCCGAGGGGTCAACCCAGGGCAGCTGATCCGGCAAGCGCCTCCGCCCAGGCGTTGTGGCGATGCTGCAGCCCGGGTTCGTTGCGGCCGAACAGCAGGTGGTCCCTGGCGCCCGACTCGAGGTTGGTCTGCAGGTTCTCGACCAGCCGGTAATCCTCGTCGCGCACCGTGGCGTGCGCGTAGTCGAAGACGGCGTGCGCGCCAGCGGAAACGGATTCGTCGGAAAGGTCCAGCGGGGTGGAGTTCTGGTGCACGGTGATCGATCTTCCCGGCCGGTCCCCGGGGTAGATCCGGAACAGTTCGCCGTTGGCGGTGGTCACCGACAGCACAATGTTGGGGAACAGCGCATAGATCACGACCAAGTTCTGGAACGGATTCCACTGCTCTTCGGGGACACCGTCCAGCTCCAGGATCGTGTTGAGCGGGAAGATCAACCGGTGGTGCGGTCCGAACGCGTCGAACACCGTGCAGTTGCTGCGGGCGATGGTGGCGAAGGTCTGCTGGTGCACGGTGGCGAAATGGTAGTTCTCCGAGAAGGTGTCGACCGCGAGCTTCCAATTGATCGGACAGTCGAGCACCTTCTCGCCCAGCGGCGACCACCGCCCGATGCCCCACGAATCGAGCTCGTCGGCCAGGGGCCCGAGGTGCGCGGCAACGTCCAGGGGTGCGCCGGGATGCAATGCGACCCAGAGGAACCCGGCGAACTCGGCGGCCGGAAGTTCGGTCAGACCGTCCACCTTGACGGTCACGCCGCTGAATCCCTCGCGGCCGGGCAGGCCGACCAACCGTCCGTCGTTGTCGTACGTCCACGCGTGATACGGGCAAGTGAACCGCGTCGCGCTGCCGCAACCCGTGGCCACCTGCGACTGCCGGTGCAGGCAGACGTTGTCGAACGCTTTGACCGATCCATCGGCCGTCCGGGTCAACAGGATCGACCGCCCCATCACCGTCTTCGTGCAGTAGGTTCCCGGGCCGGGCAGCTCCGAGACGTACCCGACCAAGTGCGGACTGGCCATCACCATGGCCCGCTCCCGGTCGTGGCGCTCGGCCGACGTGTAGGCGTGCGCCTCGACCCGGTGCTCGGCCGGGGCGAGATCGGTGGTCCTGTCGCGCGCCAGCTTCAAGGCGCGGCGGGTGAGGTCGATGAGTTGGTCGCGTTCCACCTGCCCAGTACAGACCTTGCGACAGTTGTAAGGTCAAGGCGTGCCTGACCAGTTGCTGATCGGCGACGTCACGGCCCTGACCGGGATCGCTTCCGGCCGCATCCGCCACTATGAAAAGGTCGGCTTGCTGCGCGCCGAGCACCTGTCCAACGGCTACCGGGTGTTCGGTGTGGAGCAGGTGCTCGACCTGCTGCGCATCGATCTGATGAGAAGTCTCGGCATCAGCATCAACGACATCCAGCGTCTGGTCGCCGACGGGCGCACCTCGCTGGCGGACGTGCTCGACGAGCACCGGGCGCTGTTGCTGCGTCAGCGCGACCGGCTGGATGAGTTGATCGCGGCCATCGACCGATCCCGGGTCGCGTCCCGCGCCGCCGCCGACTGCCCGGACGCCGACGTCAACGACGACATTCTGCGCACCCTGGCGACGACGCACCGCGACAGCATCGGCGTCATGGGGAGGCTCAGCGCGCCGCTGTCCGCGCCCGTCGCGACGATGTACGCCGACCTGTTCGACGAGTGGGATCTGCCGGTTCCGGCGCTGTTCGGGCAGATGGTCCTGCCGCCGGCGGCCACCACTCTGCTGGCACAACTGGCCGAGCTGTCGGGACGTCAGGTGCTGTTCGACCGGTTGC
Organism: Mycobacterium sp. E3247; assembly: GCF_001667785.1. Lineage (NCBI taxonomy): Bacteria > Bacillati > Actinomycetota > Actinomycetes > Mycobacteriales > Mycobacteriaceae > Mycobacterium > Mycobacterium sp. E3247. Next base: position 42,254 of record NZ_LZJG01000002.1, read on the forward strand.
GCAACCTCGCCGGCGACGTGATCCGGTTGGGTGACGATCGGGTGGCGGCGACGGAGCTGGCCCGCAGCTGGGTCGACCGGCAGCTGGCCGACCCACTGCCCGACGACGTGGTCGGTGTGCTTCGCGCGGTGCAGCCGTCATTGGAACATGACCCGGTGATCGTGCAGGGATTCCGGGCCTGGGCCGGATCCATCAACCCGGCGGCCGCCGACTTCCTCGACGAGATCGCCCGTCAGACCGCTCACCGGGGCCTGGTGGCCGTGAGCGTGATCGTGCTGCCCGCGGCGACGCGGGCTCAAACCCGAGATGTGACATCGTGATGCAGATGTGACCAGTGTGGTCAATGTGTCTGGTGGTGTTCCTGTCGTACTCTGTCGCTTGTGTCATCGGTTTCGCGACGCGACCTACTGAAATGGGCGGCCGCGGGCCCGGCCTTGGCGGGCCTGGGTGTCGCGGTTGCGTCGCTGCGCCCGGCGCCCGCGTCGGCCTCGCTCGGCACCCTGCTGGACTACGCCGCCGGGGTCATCCCGGCCAGCCAGATCAGGGCCGCCGGCGCCGTGGGCTCGATCAGGTATGTGTCCGACCGGCGTCCGGGGGGCAACTGGATGCTGGGCAAGCCGATCCAGGTCGCCGAGGCACGTGACCTCAACAGCAACGGGCTGAAGATCGTCTCCTGCTACCAGTTCGGCAAGGGCGACACCGCCGACTGGCTGGGCGGGGCCAATGCCGGGCTCCAGCACGCGCAGCGGGGGATGCAACTGCACGCCGCCGCGGGTGGCCCGGCCAGCGCGCCGATCTACGCCTCGATCGACGACGACCCGTCCTATGACCAGTACAAACAGCTGATCGCGCCCTACCTGCGATCGTGGGAGTCGGTGATCGGGCATCAGCGCACAGGTGTGTACGCCAATTCGAAGACCATCGACTGGGCGCTGCACGACGGTCTGGGCTCTTACTTCTGGCAGCACAACTGGGGCTCGCCCAAGGGGTTCACCCACCCGGCCGCCCATCTGCATCAGGTCGAGATCGACAAACGCAGTGTCGGCGGGGTCGGGGTGGACATCAACGAGATCCTCAAACCGCAATTCGGGCAGTGGGTCTAGCGCTCCGGGTGCCTCGCCGCGTCTCGGTGGCCCGCGTCTCTTAATGATCCCAGCAAACACTCGTTCGCTCATTTTTCGGCCCGGCGGCCGCGATCGCGGACCGGACGACGCGACGCAGGAGAGCCCGACGTGGCTTCGCGGCTCGAAATTTTTACATAACGATTACATAACAAAACTGCTTTGATCAGCGCAGTTATAGCTACTCGACCGTAACCACCTGCATGCAGCAGGTTTGTTCGCCGCGCCCGCGCCGCCGATTAAACCCCGTGTTACCCACGACACGGTTACCCGTGCGTAGAACTCATCAGTAACCAATCACCACGAAAAACGGGGGTCGATCCTTATGACACTCTTAGTACAGCCGATGCAGTCCCCGCGCCGCTCAACCCACACGGGCGGTCCGCCGACAACACACCGGTCAGCCGTTTCCCGGCATTGATTCGACGCGGAATCGCCGAACCCGCCCGCCGGTGATGACCGGCCGAACGAACCGACACGTAAAGACGCATACAGGGAGACATAGAAGGTGACGATCCATGAGCACGACCGGGTGTCTGCTGATCGCGATGGAAATGGCCCTCATGCGTCAGCCGGGGAGACCCACGCTCTGGTCGACCGTCTGACGGCCGGCGAGCCGTACGCCGTTGCGTTCGGCGGCCAGGGCAGCGCCTGGCTGGAAACCCTCGAGGATCTGGTCTCGTCGGCCGGGATCGAATCGGACCTGGCAACGCTCGTGGGTGAGGTCGAGCTGCTGCTCGAGCCGGTGGCCAAGGAACTGGTCGTGGTGCGCCCGATCGGTTTCGAGCCGCTCGCATGGGTGCGCGCGCTGGCGGCCGAGGACCCGGTCCCGTCGGACAAGCACCTGACGTCGGCCGCGGTGTCGATCCCCGGCGTGCTGCTCACTCAGATCGCGGCGGTCCGCGCTTTGGCGCGCCAGGGCATGGACCTCAAGGCCACCCCGCCTGTCGCGATCGCCGGGCACTCCCAAGGGGTGCTCGCCGTCGAGGCCCTCAAGGCGGCGGGCGCCCGCGACGCCGAGCTGCTGGCGATGGCCCAGCTGATCGGCGCGGCCGGGACGCTGGTCGCCCGCCGGCGCGGCATCTCCGTGCTCGGCGACCGCCCGCCCATGGTGTCGGTGACCAACGCCGACCCCGAGCGCATCAGCCGGCTGCTCGACGAGTTCGCGCAGGACGTCCGCACCGTGCTGCCGCCGGTGCTGTCCATCCGCAACGGCCGGCGCTCGGTCGTCATCACTGGCACGCCCGAACAGCTATCCCGGTTCGAGCTCTACTGCCAGCAGATCTCGGAGAAGGAAGAGGCCGATCGCAAGAACAAGCTGCGCGGTGGGGACGTCTTCTCGCCGGTCTTCGATCCGGTCCAGGTGGAGGTCGGCTTCCACACGCCGCGGCTGGCCGACGGCATCGACATCGTCGCCGGCTGGGCCGAGAAGGTGGGCCTGGATGTCGCCCTGGCCCGCGAGCTGACCGAAGCGATCCTGGTGCGACGGGTCGACTGGGTCGAGGAGATCAGCCGTGTGCACGAGGCCGGCGCGCGCTGGATTCTCGACCTCGGTCCCGGTGACATCCTGACCCGGCTGACCGCGCCGGTCATCCGCGGACTGGGTGTCGGCATCGTTCCCGCCGCGACCCGCGGCGGGCAGCGCAACCTCTTCACCGTAGGGGCCGTCCCCGAGGTGGCGCGGGCGTGGTCGACCTACGCCCCGACCGTCGTTCGCCTGCCCGACGGCAGGGTCAAGCTTTCGACGAAGTTCACCCGGTTGACGGGCCGCTCGCCGATCCTGCTCGCCGGCATGACCCCGACCACTGTCGACGCCAAGATCGTCGCCGCCGCGGCCAACGCCGGGCACTGGGCCGAGCTGGCCGGCGGCGGGCAGGTCACCGAGGAGATCTTCGCCGGCCGCGTCGAGGAGCTCGCGACGCTGCTCGAGCCGGGCCGCACCTATCAGTTCAACGCGCTGTTCCTCGACCCGTACCTGTGGAAGCTGCAGGTCGGCGGAAAGCGGTTGGTGCAGAAGGCGCGTCAGTCGGGTGCGGCGATCGACGGCCTGGTGATCAGTGCCGGCATCCCCGATCTCGAGGAGGCCGTCGACCTGATCGAGGAGCTGAACGACGTCGGCATCAGTCACGTCGTGTTCAAGCCCGGCACGGTCGAGCAGATCCGCTCGGTCATCCGCATCGCCACCGAGGCGCCCACCAAGCCGGTGATCATGCACATCGAGGGTGGGCGCGCCGGTGGCCACCATTCGTGGGAAGACCTCGACGACCTGTTGCTGGCAACGTATTCGGAGCTGCGGTCGCGCCCGAATGTCACGGTCTGCGTCGGCGGTGGTATCGGCACCCCCGAGCGCGCGACAGAGTATCTGTCCGGGCGGTGGGCGCAGGCATACGGCTTCCCGCTGATGCCGATCGACGGCATCCTGGTCGGCACCGCTGCGATGGCGACCAAGGAGGCCACCACCTCGCCGTCGGTCAAGCGGATGCTGGTCGAGACCCAAGGCACCGACCAGTGGGTCGGCGCCGGAAAAGCCTTGAACGGCATGGCTTCCAGCCGCAGCCAGCTCGGCGCCGACATCCACGAGATCGACAACAGCGCGTCGCGCTGCGGCCGCCTCCTCGACGAGGTCGCCGGCGACGCGGACGCCGTCGCCGAGCGTCGCGACGAGATCATCGCGGCGATGGCGAACACCGCCAAGCCATACTTCGGCGACGTCGCCGACATGACCTACCTGCAGTGGTTGCAGCGCTACGTGGAGCTGGCCATCGGGGAGGGCAACTCCACCGCCGACACCGCCGCGCCCGGCAGCCCGTGGCTCGCCGACACCTGGCGTGACCGCTTCCAGCAGATGCTGCAGCGCGCCGAAGCCCGTTTGCACGCAAGCGATTCCGGCCCGATCGCGACGCTGTTCGACGACGCGGCGCTGCTGGAGAGTCCGCAGCAGGCCATCGCCACGCTGCTCGCCGAATACCCGGACGCGCAAGCGGTGCAACTGCACCCGGCCGACGTCCCCTTCTTCGTCACGCTGTGCAAGACGCCAGGCAAGCCGGTCAACTTCGTACCGGTCATCGACAAGGACGTGCGGCGCTGGTGGCGAAGCGACTCGCTGTGGCAGGCCCACGACGCCCGCTATGACGCCGACCAGGTGTGCATCATCCCGGGTACCGCTGCGGTCGCCGGCATCACCCGGATGGACGAACCCGTCGGTGAACTGCTGGACCGCTTCGAGCAGGCCGCCATCGACGAGGTGCTGTCGTCCAGCGGGCAGCCCCGCGCCGTCGCGTCGCGCCGGATGGGTCGCCCCGACGTGACCGGACCGCTGGCTGTCGTACTCGACGCCCCGGATGTGCAGTGGGCCGGCCGCACCGCGATCAACCCGGTCCACCGGATCGCCGACCCCGCCGATTGGCTCGTGCACGAGGGCTCTGAAGGGCCCGAAAGTCGCCGCGCCACACACTCGTCCACCGGAGCGCGGCTCGGGGTCGACGGTAACCGGGTGGTGCTGAGCGTTCCGGTATCGGGGACCTGGATCGACATCCCGTTCGCCCTGCCCGCCAACACCATTGACGGCGGCACCCCGGTGGTGTCCACCGAGGACGCCGCCACGGCCATGCGGGCGGTGCTGGCGATCGCCGCCGGCGTCGACGGGCCGGAATTCCTGCCGGCGGTCGTCGACGGGACGGCCACCGTGACGGTGGACTGGGATCCCGAGCGCGTCGCCGACCACACCGGTGTCACGGCCACCTTCTCCGAGCCGCTGGCGCCCGGCCTCACCACCGTGCCCGACGCGCTCGTTGGTCTGTGCTGGCCCGCGGTCTTCGCGGCGATCGGCTCGGCGGTTACCGACACCGGCGTCCCCGTCGTCGAGGGCCTGCTCAGTCTGGTGCACCTCGACCACGCCGCCCACGTGGTCGGCGCGCTGCCCAAGGTCCCGGCCGAATTGGCAGTCACCGCAACGGCTTCGGCGGCGATCGACACCGACATGGGCCGTGTCGTGCGCGTCGCGGTCACGATCGCCGACGGCGACGGCGCGACGATCGCCAATCTCGACGAGCGGTTCGCGATCCTGGGGCGCACCGGCTCCGCCGAACTCACCGAGCCGGTGCGGGCCGGCGGCGCGGTGTCGGAGAACGCGACGGACACCCCGCGTCGTCGTCGACGTGACGTCCGGCTGACCGCCCCGGTCGACATGCGGCCGTTCGCCGTGGTGTCCGGTGACCACAACCCGATTCACACCGACCGGGCGGCCGCCCTGCTCGCCGGCCTGGAATCGCCCATCGTTCACGGCATGTGGCTGTCGGCCGCCGCGCAGCACGCGGTGACGGCGACCGACGGCCAGGCCCGGCCCCCGGCCCGGCTGGTCGGCTGGACCGCGCGTTTCCTGGGCATGGTGCGTCCCGGTGACGAGGTCGATTTCCGCGTCGAGCGCGTCGGGCACGGTGGTGAGGCCGGGCGCCAGCGGCTCGGAGAAGGTGGCCGTGACACCGGTGTGGTCGGCG
>NZ_LZJG01000003.1:0-4507 GCF_001667785.1 Mycobacterium sp. E3247
GCTGGCCGTCGCCGCCGCCAGCAGGCCCTGACCCCAGGCCAGCGGGTCTAGCGGCGTGCAGCCGAACAGTTGGCTCAGGCCCGGGGTGCTGATCACCACCGCGAGCACGCCCAGCGAGCCGACCGACGTCAGCACGACCAGCGGGGCGCGCGAGTCGACCAGGGTCTGGGTGAGTTGCGCGCCGACCAGCGCGACCAGGGCGACCGTCGCCGCGCGGCCCGGCGGGCCGGTCACGCGGGCCATCGTCCAGCCCGCCGTGGCGCCGATGGTGGTCGCCGCCCCACGGATGCCGATCGCCCGCCACATCGCCGCCTCGTCGCGGTCGACGTCGGCCGTGCCGGTCTGGGGGCTGACGGCCAGTGCGGCGGCGGGCAGCGCGTCGGTCAGCATGTTGACCAACAGCATCTGGCGGGCGTTGAGCACCGAACGCCCGGTCAGGATGGTGGTCAACAGGGCGAAGCACACCTCACCGAGGTTGCCGCCCAGCAGCATCGACACCGCCGACTGCACGCGCCGCCACAGCTGCTCGCCCTCGTCGAGCGCGTCGAGCAGCGCCTCGATCCGTTCGTCGAGCAGCACCACGTCGGCGGCCGTGCGGGCCGCGTCGCTGCCCCGCGCCGCCACGCCGATGCCCACGCTGGCCGCCCGGATCGCGGCGGCGTCGTTGACGCCGTCGCCGACCATGGCGGTCACCAGCCCGGCCCGCTCGAGGGTCTGCACGACGTCGATCTTGTGTTCCGGCGTCATACGGGCGAAGACCACCCGCGAGGCCGCCGCGGCGGCCCGCCCGTCGGCGGAGAGTGCCTCCCAGTCTGCGCCGGTGATCACCTGGTCGGCGGTGACATCGAGGCCCAGTTCCTGGGCGATCACCGCCGCGGTCGCCGGGTGATCACCGGTGATCAACCGGACGCCGATGTCGCGCGCGGCGAGTTCCTTCAGCAGCCCGGGGGCAGCGGCCCGCGGGGTGTCGGCGAGCCCGAGCAGCCCGATCGGGGTGAGCCCGGAGGAGCACAGGGCCTCCAGCCGGTCGGGATCGGCCGCCGCGGCCGCCGCCTCGTCCGCGCTGAGTTGGCGCTCGGCCACCGCCAGCACCCGCAACCCCTTGGTCGCCATCTCGTCGACCTGCTGCGTCAACGGGTGGTCGTCGTGCAGCAGCGCCGACGCGAGCACCTCGGGTGAACCCTTGATGGTCAGCCGGGTGCCGACCAGTGCGGCCGCGAACGGGCGGCCGGACTGGAACGGCAGGAACGCGTCCCGGGTCAGCCGCTGCGGCTCGGAGCCGTCGCCGCGCAGGGCGGGATCACCGGCGGCCCGCTGTATCGCGTCGTCGGTGGCGTGGTCGACACGGTGGGTGTGCCTGGCGTAGCTGGTGCTCAACGCCGCGTCCAGCACCGCACCGGGGGTCTGCCCCTTCATCGGGTGCACCGCCTTGACCTTCAGCCGGTTCTCGCTCAGGGTCCCGGTCTTGTCGAAGCACACCACGTCCAGCCGGGCCAGCGCCTCCACCGAGTGCGGGTTGCGGATCAGCACCGACTCGCCGGTGAGCCGGCGCGCGGCCGCCAGCTGGGCCAGCGTCGCGACCAGCGGCAACCCCTCCGGGATGGCCGCGACGATCAGCGTGACCGCGCTGGACACCGCCTCGCGCAACCCGGTGCCCCGTGCCACGCTGAGCAGGCCGACCAGGCCGCCGCTCGCCACGCTGAACGGCAGGGCCCGGCGGGTGATGTGCCGCAACTGTCGCTGCAGGCCGATCTCCTGCAGTTTCCTGGGCGCCATCGCCAGCGCCCGGCGCATCTCCGACCGCGAACCCACGGCCGTCACCACGGCGATCGCGGTGCCCGCTACCACCGTGGTGCCGGCGTAGAGCATGCAGGTCCGTTCGGCCAGCGGTGCCCCCGGCGTGGGTTCGGTCTGCTTGGCCACCGGCAGCGATTCGCCGGTCAGCGTCGACTCGTCGACCTCCACGTTCGAGGCGTGCAGCAGCCGGGCGTCGGCGGGCACCACCTCGTCGGCGTGGACCTCGATGATGTCGCCCAGCCGCAGCCGCTTGGTCGGCACCTTCTCGCGGCGCTGTTTGTCCAGCGGGCCCACCCGTCGTCGCGCCGGCGGATCCTGCACGGCCAGCAGGCGATTCAGGGTGCGTTCGGCGTGCAGCTGCTGCTCGGCCGACAGGGCGGCGTTGACCAGCAGCACGCTGCCCACCAGCACCGCGTCCAGCAGGGAGCCGAGCAGCGCGCTGGCCGCCGCGCCGGTGGCCAGCAGCGGGGTGATCGGGTCCGCCAGGTCGCCGCGCATCTCGTCGGCGAAGTCGTGGATGGTCCCCCACGACGCCGCGCCCGCGTCGTGCAGCGCGCGAAGGGGCGGCACCTGCCGCCACCACGCGGCCGCCTCCTCGCGGTCCTCCTCGGTGGGGCGGGGCAACAGCCGCTGCACCTCGGCGACCGGCAAGGCGTGCCAGTCGTGGCTGGTTTCGGGCTCCGGCAGCGGGTCCCGGAGGGTCTTGACGGCCGCCCGGTACCCGAACCACAGGCTGGCCACCATGCCGACGTTGACCGAGGCCGAACTGCGCCCGGGCACACCGGGAATGAGCATCAACGCGCCCAGCGTCGACGCCGACGCGGACAACCGGACTGCCCCGTCGGTGGCCGCGCGCGCGGCGGGCAACGCGTGCAACAGGCGCCAGGCCCCCGTCAGGTCGTTCGCGATCACGTCGGCGGCCCAGGGCGGGGGATGTCGGGGCCGCAGCAGGCCGATCGTCACGTCGGACCGGTGCGCGGCGCGCATCTCCGATGTGGTCAGCAGGGCCACGGTGTTCCCCGCGGCCTTCAGCTCGGCCACGGCCGCCGCTACCGCGTGGTCGATCGACCCGCCCGGCTCGGCCGCGGGATACAACTCGTCGAAACCCTGTGCCAGGGAGCGCAATCCGTCGTCGTCGAGGGAATAGACGCGCGGTTGTGACCGCCGCGCCTCGGTGAGCACCGCCGCCGCGAGCGGGTCGCGGACGGGGCTGATGAGCGCCTCGCCGACGCTGCCGGCCCCGGCGATGTCGGCCAGCTGGTGCCAGCCGGGCTGCAGGCCGTCGTTGTCGAGCGCGGCGCGGACCGCTTCCCAGGCGTGGGCGCGGTCCGAATTCTCCACCCCGAGCACGCGACTCACCGTCAGTTCGTCGGTGTACAGCGCCCGAGGGTCGACCATGATCGCGTCGATCCGGTCGAGCGTCCGCAACACCCGGGGCCGCAGCACCAGCGCGTCGTGGCGGCCGGAGAGGCCGCGGTTCATCGTGCAGCCGAACGCTTCCCGCACGGACCGCAGGGGCTTGGGGACGGCGGCCAGCGCGGCCGCGCCGGCGGCGTCCGGGTTGCGGGTGAGCAGGCCGACCGCGGCGGCGGCGCCGATGCCGGCCAGGCCGGCGCGGTTGGCGTAGCGCTCCGCGGGCCCGTCCGGCGGGGCCGGGTTGCCGACGGGGGCCGAGACCCCGTCGTCGGCCACCGGCCGCTCGGCCAAGCCGGGCTCGTGCCGGATCCAGGCCAGCCTGCCGTTCCACGCCTCGGCGGCCAGCATGGTGCGGGTGGCGGCCTCGGCGGCCGCCGCCGTGGGTGACAGCGTCAGGGCCGCGGAGGTGGCGTTGACGATGCCGAACAACACATCGGTGCCCTCGGGCCCGAGGCGTCGCTCCAGCTCGCGGCGCAGCCGCGGCAGGTGGTCGGCCACGGTCGGGGGCACGGCCACCAAGTCGGGGAGCCGGGGCAGCCGCAGCAGGCTGCCGGTCAGCGAAAGGCCAAGGCCCACGGAGGCGGCCGTGGCCGCCACCATCCGGCCCATCAGCAGCGCGTCGTCGCCGGGCAGGCTGGCCGGCAGGGCCCTGCCCGCCCGCCGTCCGCCGCGTCGTTCCGCGGCCGCGACGCTCCGGCACAGGGCGGCCGCCGACGGCCCGTCGTCGGCCACGGTCACCACCACGCGCGCCAGCGTGCGGTTGAGGTAGGCCTGCTGCACCCCGGGCATCGCCCGGACGGCCGCCAACACGTCGGTGGCGATCGCCGGGCCGTGTTCGCCGTCGAGGCCGCGCACCTCGATCCATCGCCTGGGCCCGTTGTCGCTGACGCGCCGGGGCGGGGGGCCACCCACTGCCTCGAGGACCGCGCCCGCCGCCGCGCGGGTTAGGGCGGGAACGTCGGGCGTGGCGCGGGCCAGTGCCCTGCCCGCGCTTACCGCCACATTGCCGCCAAGCAGAGCGGTGCTTGCGGCAGTGCCCGCGACGACCGCGCTCGCGGTGAACGCCAGCTCGGTGCTTACCGCGGCTGCGCGCAATGGCGCTGTCAGCAGACCCAATCCGGGCAGACCACGTCGCGTGATCATCGTGTTCACACTACCTAGCATTGACCCTGGTCCGACTCCTCGCAGCGGACGCCCGCACTTGGGTGAAGCGCGCGGCGCGCCGCTGAATGCGGTGATGCAGACCCCGGGTGCGGTAGGGCTGGCCGAACACCCGCATCGGCTCGCTGTAGAA
>NZ_LZJG01000004.1:0-2110 GCF_001667785.1 Mycobacterium sp. E3247
GGGTCGCTCAGGGTGTCGCCGGTGGTGGTGTCCTTCAGGCCGATCACCGCGTAGATGTGACCCGCCGACGCGGTCTCCACCGGGTTCTCCTTGTTGGAGTGCATCTGGAACAGCTTGCCCAGCCGCTCCTTCTTGCCCTTGGTGGAGTTGATGACCTGGCTGCCGGAGTCGACCTTGCCCGAGTACACCCGGACGTAGGTGAGCTTGCCGAAGAACGGGTGCGTGGCGACCTTGAACGCCAGCGCCGAGAACGGCTCGTCGGTGGACGGCTTGCGGATGACCTCGACGTCCTCCTTGCCGGGCGCGTGGCCGACGGCCGGCGGCACGTCCAGCGGCGAGGGCAGGTAGTCGATGACCGCATCCAGCATCGGCTGCACGCCCTTGTTCTTGAACGCGCTGCCGCACAGCACCGGGTAGGCCTCCGAGCTGATGGTCAGCTTGCGGAGTGCGCCCTTGATCTCCTCGACGGTGAGTTCCTCGCCGCCCAGGTATTTCTCCAGCAGCGACTCGTCGGTCTCGGCGACGGCCTCGAGCAGCTTGGTGCGGTACTCGTCGGCCTTCTCCCGCAGGTCGGCGGGGATGTCGACGACGTCGTACTTCTCACCGAGCTTGGCCTCCGCGCTCCACACCTTGGCCTTCATCTCGACCAGGTCGACGACGCCCTCGAAGTCGCCTTCGGAGCCGACCGGCAGCTGGATCGGGATGACGTTGGCGCCGAGGCGCTCTTCCATCGTGCGCACCGAGAAGTAGAAGTCGGCGCCGATCTTGTCCATCTTGTTGACGAAGCAGATCCGCGGGACGTCGTACTTGTCGGCCTGGCGCCACACCTGCTCGGACTGCGGCTCGACACCCTCCTTGCCGTCGAAGACGGCCACGGCACCGTCGAGCACGCGCAGGCTGCGCTCCACCTCGACGGTGAAGTCGACGTGCCCGGGGGTGTCGATGATGTTGATCTGGTTGTCGTTCCAGAAGCAGGTGGTGGCGGCGGAGGTGATGGTGATTCCGCGCTCCTGCTCCTGCTCCATCCAGTCCATCGTGGCGGCGCCATCGTGGACCTCACCGATCTTGTAGCTGATACCGGTGTAGTAGAGGATGCGCTCCGTCGTCGTCGTCTTGCCGGCGTCGATGTGCGCCATGATGCCGATGTTGCGGACCTTGGTCAGGTCGGTCAGCACGTCCTTCTGTGCCACAGAAGTCTTCCCACTCTTTCGATTGCTTGGTTGCTGTCTTGGTTGCGCCCGGCCACTCTGCCAGTTCGGCGCCGGACGCCGCCTTTACCAGCGATAGTGCGCGAAGGCGCGGTTGGCCTCGGCCATCTTGTGGGTGTCCTCACGCCGCTTGACGGAGGCTCCCAGGCCGTTGCTGGCGTCCAGGATCTCGTTCGCCAGCCGCTCGACCATCGTCTTCTCCCGGCGCTGCCGCGAGAAGCTGACAAGCCAGCGCAGCGCCAGCGTGGTGGACCGGTCCGGACGGACCTCGACCGGCACCTGGTAGGTCGCACCGCCGACGCGGCGGCTGCGCACCTCCAGCGCGGGCTTGACGTTGTCGAGGGCGCGCTTGAGCGTGATCACAGGATCGGTGCCCGTCTTGTCCCGGGCATTCTCGAGCGCTCCATAAACAATGCGCTCGGCCAGCGATTTCTTCCCCTGCAGGAGGACTTTGTTCACCAGCTGGGTGACCAGCTGCGACCCGTAGACCGGGTCGTTGACCAACGGACGCTTCGGCGCGGGCCCCTTGCGCGGCATCAGCTCTTCTCCTTCTTGGCGCCATAACGGCTGCGAGCCTGCTTACGGTTCTTGACCCCCTGGGTGTCGAGCGAACCGCGAATGATCTTGTACCGCACACCGGGCAGGTCCTTGACTCGGCCACCACGGACCAGCACCATCGAGTGCTCCTGCAGGTTGTGGCCCTCGCCCGGGATGTAGGCGGTGACCTCGACCTGGCTGGTCAGCTTGACGCGCGCGACCTTCCGAAGCGCCGAGTTCGGCTTCTTCGGAGTGGTGGTGTACACGCGAGTGCATACGCCACGGCGCTGCGGGCTGCCCTTCAGGGCCGCGGTCTTGACCTTGGCGATCTTGTCGCGGCGACCCTTGCGGACCAGCTGCTGAAT
>NZ_LZJG01000005.1:0-10015 GCF_001667785.1 Mycobacterium sp. E3247
TGCGGGCTGCCCTTCAGGGCCGCGGTCTTGACCTTGGCGATCTTGTCGCGGCGACCCTTGCGGACCAGCTGCTGAATCGTTGGCATCTACCGGCTTTCTGTGTTCGTGTTCGGTGCCTGTCGGCTGTTCTCAAGTCTTCGTACTGCAGTTTTGCCCTGCCGCACTACCCCGCGGCCGGGTGTGTCGCACGCGCTGCGCACCGGAGAAGATCCGATGCATCGTGGACATGCGAATTTGCCCGGCATCCACTTCCTTACGGTTAGGCGCCGTAAGCCGCCAGGCACGAGCCTCCACAATACCCGCCGCCGGTCTCGCAGGTCAAAGCGGCGGTTCGTGGCGATCGCAAGCGCGGCCGTGGTGGTCGCAAGCGCGGCGAAGCCGGGCGCAGCGGGCCGCCACAGTCGATGCGAGCCGGGCGCAGCGGGCCGCCACCATCGGACCTAACCTCTTGCGGTGTTGTGCGCGACGCGCCGCTCCATGCCCGCCGCCAGCCGCAGCACCATGTCCGAGAACAGCGCGTCGGTGTCGATGTCGTCCATCACACCGGTCATCTCCAGCAGCACGAAGCCGTGCAGCGCGGACCAGAACTCCAGCGAAGCGTGGAAGGCCTCCTCGCCGTCGAGACCGTAGGAGGACAGCACCGAGATCACCGGCGCTGCCGCGCCCCTGGTCACCGCCGTGTACTCGGGATCCTCACCGCCGAACGGCATCCGGGTGAACGCCGAGTACCGGCCGGGGTGGTGATGGGCGTAGCTGCGGTAGGCGCCCGCCATGACCAGCACGGCGTCGTCGCGGGCGCGACCCTCGCCGACCCTGTTCAGCATCGTGATGATGTCGTCGATGACGCGGATCCGCACCGCGCGGCGCAGGTCCTGCAGGCTGTCCACGTGGTTGTACAGCGACGGCCCTTTGGTGCCGAGTTGCGTCGCCAGCGCGTTGATGGTGAGGGCGTCCCAGCCCTCCCGGTCCAGGAAGGTGAGCGCGCCGTCGATGATGCCTTCGCGGCTCAGCTTGGCAGGGCGCGAGCCCGTTCTCCCCCCGCGCGGACGCCCGGCCCCGGACGTTTCCGGCTGAGCTGCCATGGCGGGGGCCCTTCGCTTGCGTTCATCGGGGTGCTTAACTAATGACTCTAGTTGACGCCGGGCGCGAAACTGTTTCAGCCATGGCCGGATGGACGTAATCTCATCGAGCAGATCCACCCGTGACAAAGGGGGCCCGCAGTGAACTGGACAACCGCCGCCGGGTCGTTGGCAACCTGCATCATCACCGTCGCCGCAATCCCCGCCCCCGCCGCGCACGCCAAGAACGGCGACACCCACGTCATCGGGGAGGGCATCGAGCAGACGCTGGACTGCAACGACGCCACCCTGCTGGTCAACGGCACCCGCAACAACGTGACGGCACTGGGCAACTGCTACGCGGTGACGGTGATGGGCTCGTCCAACACCGTCGTCGCCGACTCGGTCTCGCACGACATCACCGTCTACGGCTACGACCAGACGGTGTTCTACCACGGCGGCTCGCCGTTCCTCTGGGACCGCGGCCGCGAGCTCGGGATGACCAACCGGCTTCAGCAGGTACCCGGCTGAGCCCGACACCGCACCGCCATTCGACCGAGGGGAATCGAGGAACATTGTCCGCCCACGTCTTTGACCGCCCCTCGGGGCTGACCGCGTTCGCCATCGCCCCGGCCGTCGCGGCGGTATTGCTGGCCGGCTGCAGTTCGACGGCCAACCCGCCCACGAGTTCCACCACGACGACGAAGAGCAGTACGACGACAACGAGCGCCGGGGCGGCGCCGACGACGGGGTCGAGCGGGGCGAGCACCACCGCGTCGGTGGAGATCGGCAACACGCTCAACTACGGGTCGATGGGCACCACCACGACGCTCGACTGCGCCAGCGGCAAGTCGCTGAACGTGGGCGGTTCGGACAACACCCTGACCGTCACCGGAGACTGCACGACGGTGACCGTCGGCGGCACGAACAACAAGATCACCCTGGACAAGGTCGACACCCGCATCAGCGTGGTGGGGCTGAACAACACCATCACCTACAAAGACGGTGAGCCCAAGGTCGACAACCTGGGCTCCGGCAACACCATCACCAAGGGCGGCTGAGCGGTAGTCGTTCGCCGGCATCGGTTTTCGCCGGGGTGCTGCGGGAGTATCCGGGGCATATGATCGTCCGAGCAGAACGGACTCCAGCCATGTTCCCCAGTACCACCAACCGCACCGGCGCGCTGGTTACGGCCTTCGTGGTACTGACCGGCGCCGTGACGCTTCCCGCGGCGGCGGCCGACCCCAATCCCGACGACCAGTTTGTGGCGCTGCTCGACCAGAAGGGCATCCCTGCTCTCGAGAACGTGCCGAGCCTCATCGCCACGGCCCATCGGATTTGCCGCCAACTCGATGGCGGAATGCCGGCCAGCGGCGTGGTCGATGACATGAAGCAACGGGCGTTCAATGCCAACTCGGCCGGCGGCCCATACCCTCCCGACCGCGTCATGCGCACCGTCGCCCGATTCATCTCCGCCTCGGTCGAGGCCTACTGTCCGAACAATCAACCGAAGATTGCTTCCCTGCAGTCCATGGCGAATCCCTTGCCCGGCGCGAGCGAACCGCCGCAGCGGAGCGATGCGGGCACGCACACCGCCGCATTCCACCCGATCGGCCTGGTGTCGGGACCGTTCCCGTCGGGAGAAACCGGCCAGCCGGACCCACCGCAGCTTCCGCCACCGCCGCCGCCGACGGCCCAGATCATGACGCCACCCCGGCCCGCCACGACCCCGTCTCCACCGCAGCAACCGCTGCCAGCCCAGCAGGCGCCACCGGGACCGCAACAGGAGCCCGGTGCCCCCCAGCCGGGGATCCCTCCCGGCGGTGGTGGCGCCGGTCCGGAGCCGCCCCCCATGCCGCCCGGCAGGGTGAGGCTCGCGCCGTAAAGTCGGGAGCGGACGGGTCGCCTAACCGGCGGGCGCGCCGTGCCGGCCGGCACCCGCGGCGAACCGCCCCGCACCCTCGTTGGCCTCGGCGGCGACGCGGGAGATGCTGGCGAACTCGAAGTCGATCGCCTCGGATTCCGTTGCGCCCCACTGGTGTAGCGCCGAGAGCCGGTCCGATCGCAGGCACTGCTGCGGCAGCGCGGCCAGCTGCGCGGCCAGCTCCTCGGCCGCCTGCCGCGCCTGGCCGGTGGGCACCACGCGGTTGGCCAACCCCATCGCGAGCGCTTCGTCGGCCTTGACACCGCGGCCGGTGAGGATCATGTCCATCGCGCGGCTGTGCCCGATCAACCGCGGCAACCGCACGGTGCCGCCGTCGATCAGCGGCACCCCCCACCGCCGGCAGAACACCCCGAACACCGCATCCTCCTCGGCCACCCGCAGGTCGCACCAGATGGCCAGCTCCAGGCCCCCGGCGACGGCGTAGCCGCTCACCGCGGCGATCACGGGTTTGGACAACACCATCCGGGTCGGCCCCATCGGGCCCGGGCCCCTCCGGTGCACGGAGTTGGCCTCGGGGGTGCTGAAGGCCTTCAAATCGGCTCCGGCGCAGAAGGTTCCACCGTCGCCCCACAACACCGCGACCGACGCGGTGTCGTCGCGGTCGAATTCGTCGAACGCCGCGTACAGCGCGGCCGCGGTGGGACCATTGACCGCGTTGCGCGCCGCCGGCCGGTTCAAGATGACCGTCGTCACCGGGCCGTTGCGCTCGATACGCACAGGATCGCTCATTGTGCCTCCGCAAATAGTGGTTCGCGCCGCTCGAGCAGCTCGGTGGCGAAGTCGTGGTACGCCGCACGCAGCCGGGCCCCGGGCCAGTCAACGGGCAGCAGTTCGTCGGGCAGGACCGGATCGGTGAGCAGGTGCCGCACCGTGGCCGCCGCCACCACGAAACGGCCCGGAATGTCCGGCGCGGCGGCCATCTCGTCGAGCAACTCCTCACCGGCCCGCGCCCAGGCGGGCAGGTCCCACAGCTGGGCGGCCAGCCCCGTCGGGTCGTCGTCGCGGGCCCGCAGGACCCGGACCCGCGCGTCGATCTCGGGGTCCAGGTCGAGCTCCAGGTTGTCGGGGCGCATCCACACGCCTTCGCGGAGTTCACCGAACCGCTTGTCGTGCAATGCGGTTCGCAGCGCCGCGCGGGTACGCGCGTCGTTGCCCACGCTGGTCACGATGAGCGTGACCCACTCCCCGCGCCAGGGTCGGACCCGGGGGTCGATGGCGTCGTCCTGCCGCCGCTGGCGGGCCAGCAGGCGGTCCGAGAGCCGGTAGCCGTCGGCGGAGCGGATCAGGTCGCCGGCCCCGGCCATGCGCGTCAGCGCCACCCGCAGCGCGGTCTCCTTGATGCCGAAGTCGGAAGTGAGCCTGACCAATTCACTCGCGCTGGCGCACGCCGGGTGGGCCCCCAGCAGCACGCTGAGCACCACCGACCGGGCCGTCATGGTGGGCATGGCTATACCTGTGACGCCCGGCGGCCGTAGTCACCGAAGGGCTCGTCGCGATGCCGGACCGCGTCGCGGAAGCCGTGCTCGGTGGCGTCGGCGACGAAGGCGTGGCCTTCCGGCGTGTGCCGGGCGACCCCGTCGAACACGGTGCTGACCATCCTGCTGGTGGCCACGCCCTGTTGCAGCAGAGCCGAATTGAGCGCGAGCTTGACCATGATCAGCTGGTTGACGGGCACGGCGGCGATCCGTTCCACCAGCCGCTCGGTGCGCTCGTCGAGGTCGGCCGGGTCCGGCGCCTCGACCGCCAGACCCCATTCGGCGGCCTGGGCGCCGGTGATGCAGTCGCCGGTGAACAGCAGGCGCTTGGCGCGCTGGTCACCGAGCCGGTGCGCCCACAACCCGGCCGCGGGGACGCCCCACACCCGCGTGGGCGGGTAGCCGATCTTGGCGTCGGCGGCGGCGATCACCTGGTCGGCGTGCAGCGCGATGTCGGTGCCGCCGGCCACGCAGTAGCCGTGGATCTTGACCACCGTCGGTTTGTCGGCGTGCATCAGGCTGGAGAAACCGCGTACGAACCGGCTCATCATCTGGTAGTCGATCATCGGATCCCAGGGCTGATTCGGTAAGTGGTTGACCGCCTGGGCTTTTCCGTCCAGGACGGTGCCCCGATAGGCACCCGTACCGCCGGCCGAACCGGTGCGGTCGGCGTAGGCGGACAGGTCGAAGCCCGCACAGAACCCCTCGCCGCGGCCCGAGACCAGGATCACGTGCACATCGGGGTCCAGGTCGGCGCGCTCCACCAGCGCCGAGAGCTCCAGCGGGGTGTCCGCGACGATCGCGTTGCCCTTCTCCGGTCGGTTGAAGGTGATCCGGGCAACCCGATCGGTGACCTCATAGGTCATCGTCTTCAGGTTGTCGAAGTCGACCGGCCTGATCGCGTGGGTCATATTGCGGCTCAGCCCTTGACCAGCGCCCGCTCGAGGATCGGGGCCAGATCCAGGCCGACGGGCATGGTCCCGTAGGCGCCGCCCCACTGCCCGTCGAGCCGGGTGGTCAAGAAGGCCTCGGCGACGGCAGGGTGGCCGTGGCGCACCAAGAGCGATCCCTGCAGCGCCAAGCAGATGTCCTCGGCGACCTTGCGGGCCCGCAGCGCGATGGTGTCCAGGTCGGTCAGGTCGCGGCGCAGGCGTTCGACGTGCGCGCCCAGTCGCGGGTCGGCGCCCGCGCTTTCGGCCAGCTCGTCGAACAGCACCTCGACGCATTCGGGCCGAGTTGCCATGGCGCGCAACGTGTCCAGCGCGCTGACGTTGCCCGAGCCCTCCCAGATGCCCATCAGCGGCGCCTCACGGAACAGCCGCGGCATGCCCGAGTCCTCGACGTAGCCGTTGCCGCCCAGGCATTCCAGCGCCTCGGCGGCGTGCGGGGTGGCCCGCTTGCACACCCAGTACTTGCCGGCGGCCAAACCGATGCGGCGCAACAGGGCCTCCCGGTCGTCGCCGCGCAGCGCCCTGTCGGTGGCGCCGGCCATCCGCATCGCGACGATGGTGGCGGCCTCGGCCTCGACGGCCAGGTCGGCCAGCACGTTGCGCATCAGCGGCTGGTCGATCAGGTAGGCGCCGAACGCCTTTCGGTGCTGGGCGTGGTGGATGGCCCGGGTCAGTCCGGTGCGCATGCTGGTGGCGCTGCCCAGGGTGCAGTCCAGCCGGGTGAGGTTGACCATCTCGATGATGGTGGGCACGCCGCGGCCCTCCTCGCCCACCAGCCACGCGACGGCGCCGTCGTATTCGACCTCACTGGACGCGTTGGCGTGGTTACCGAGCTTGTCCTTGAGCCGCTGCAGGAACATCCGGTTGCGGGTGCCGTCGGGCAGTATCCGCGGCAGCAGGAAGCAGGACAGTCCACCCGGCGCTTGGGCGAGGACCAGGAAGATGTCGCACATCGGCGCCGAGGTGAACCACTTGTGTCCGGTCAGGCGGTAGCTGCCGTCCCCGATCGGGGTCGCCTGCGTGGTGCCGACGCGCACGTCGGACCCGCCCTGCTTCTCGGTCATCGACATGCCGGCGGTGATACCGCGCTTGGTGGTGGCGAGCTTGAGTTCGGGATCGTATTCGCGGCTGGTGAGCAGGGGCTCGTAGACCGCCGCCAGTTCGGGCTGGTAGCGCAGCGCGGGGACGACGGCGTAGGTCATCGAGATCGGGCAGGTGTGGCCGGGCTCGACGTTCCAGACCGACATCTTCGCGGCGCGCACCACATGCGCGCCCGGGCGGTCGTCCGCCCACGGGGCGGCGTGAATGCCGTTGGCGATCGCCGTGCGCATCAACTCGTGGTAGGCCGGGTCGTACTCGACCTCGTCGATGCGGTGGCCGTACTTGTCGTGCGTGTGCAGGATCGGCCGGTTGCGGTCGGCGAGTTCACCCCACCGCAGGGCCTCGCGGCCGCCCGCGATCGCGCCGACCTCGTTCACCTCTTCCACGCCCCACTGCCCGCCCTCGCGGATCAGGGCCTCCACGAGCACCGCGGATGTCGCGGGGTTGTGGTTTTCCAGCGGGGGGACCTGGTTGGTGACGACATGCGTATCCGACATGCCCCTCATGTTACATTTTTCCGACAGTCGCACAAGACGTGTAATGCTGGTGTGTCAGCGGGCGTGCGCTCGGAAGAACGCCCACAGCGCCTGGCTGGCGAACGGCGGCCATTCGTGGCCGCCCTGGTCGATCGTGATCAGCGTGACGCCACGGTTGCCGGCGCATTCCGCCGTCGACGTGGTGACCGGACCGTCGGTCGTGCTGGCCGGGTTCGCACACCGGTCCACGTTGCGCCAGAACGCATTCACGCTGGGAACCGGCGGGCCGTTGATGACGCTGAAACCCTGCCCGCCACCGTAGGGCACCAACCGATCCGCCGTGCCATGGATGTGCATGACCGATATCGGGCGCGGGTCCGGGCACCCGTTCAGTTGCGTGCCGGCCACCGGGCCGATGGCGGCGAAGATGTCGGTGGTGCACGCCAGCGTGTAGGACATGATGCCGCCGTTGCTCATTCCGGTGACGTAGACCCTGGCGGGATCCGTGCGGACGTTCTTGGCGACGTCGGCCACCGCCGCGGCGATGAAGGCGACGTCGTCGACGTTTTCCCGTCCGGGCCGGCCGCAGCACGATTCCCCGTCGACGTTCCAGGCCCGGTCGAGCCCGTCGGGGTAGGCGACGACGAACCTGCCCGCATCGGCCAGTTCGTCCCAGCCGTAATCCCTTTCGACCTGCCTCGCGCTACCGGAATAGCCGTGCAGCACGACGACAAGCGGCACCGAATCCGGTGTTGCCACCGGCTTGTAGAGCCGATAGCTGCGATCGTGTCCGCCGACCTCGAGGTGGTGCAAACTGGTGCCGGTCACGAAGCCCGACGGCAGTGTCGGCGCACAGCCCGCGACGAGCAAGACGACCCCGAGGAGGGTGGCGAGCCGACCGAGCACGGCCGTGACTCAGCCGCTTGTCTTTTCCCGCAGGAACGCGATGTCGTCCTTGCGGCCCTCGTCGGCGGTCTCGCAGATGACCGGCGCGTCGGCCGCCTTGACGACCGCGGCCAGCAGCTCGGGGTCGATCTGGCCGGTGCCGAAGTTCGCGTGCCGGTCGGCACCCGAGCCCGCCGCGTCCCTCGAGTCGTTGCAGTGCACCAGGTCGATGCGCCCGGTCAGCGCCTTGATCCGGTCCACCGCGTCGATCAATTGCTCACCCGCCGCCCACGCATGGCAGGTGTCCAGGCAGAACCCGATTCCCTTGTCGCCGATGTGATCCCAGAGCCTGCCGATGGTGTCGAAGTAGCGGGCCATCGCGTGGTCGCCGCCCGCGGTGTTCTCCAGGTACACCGGCACGTCGGTTTCCAGGTAGTCCAGCGCTTTGACCCACCGCTCGAAGCCGGCCTCCATGTCGTCGTCATCGGCGTGGCCGCCGTGCACGATCACCGCCGTCGCGTCGATCTCCGCCGCGGCGTCGCAGGTGTCCTGCAGGATCTTGCGCGACGGGATCCGGATGCGGTTGTTCGCCGACGCCACGTTGATGAGGTAGGGCGCGTGGACATAGAGCGGCACGCTCGACGCCTTGAGCGCCTCGGCGTCTTCGCGGGGCTTCGGCTTCTTCCAGCTCTGCGGGTTGCCGAGGAAGAACTGCACGACGTCGGCGCCGTCCGCCTCCGCGGCGGCCAGCGGGTCGTCATTGCTGACGTGTGAACCGATGAGCACGCGGCCAGTGTAGTTGGAGTGCGGCCGTCATCGCCGCCAGAACAAGTGATGGGTGACCCCGCTGGCGCTGGGTACGACCTCGTGGTGGAACCGGTCCTCGAGCTCTTCCGGGGACTCCCAGAGGCGCGACCCAGCCCCGATCTCCACCTCCGCGACCGCGACGTGGAGAGCGTCGACGAGGCCAGCGTCGAGGAATTGGCGCACGGTGCTCGCGCCACCGCCGAGCCGGACGTCCTTGCCGAAGGCGGCCGCCTTCGCCTGATCCAGGACGCCCGCCGGATCGCCGGAGACGAAGTGGAACGTGGTGTCCGACAGTGTCAACGGCGCGCGGGCATGGTGCGTCATGACGAACACCGGGGTATGGAACGGTGGCTCGTCACCCCACCACCCCTGCCAATCCGGGTGGTTCTGCCAAGGGCCGCGGTATGGGCTGAACTTGTTGCGGCCCATGATCTCCGCGCCGATGTTGTTGGTGAAGTCGCGGGTGAAGTAGTCGTCGAGGCCCCGGCTTCCGCCGGGCTCGCTGCGGCCTACCCAACTCGCGGTCGCGCCGACCCACGCGAACATGGCGCCTTGGTCGGCGTCGCCGAATGGGCGTTCGAAGCACTGGTTGAGCCCGGCGCCGAACCCATCGCGCGACAACATGAAATTCTGGACTCTGAGCAGTTGGGCCACGCGGTCCTCCTGAGATCTTCGACGGTCGACAGGTAGACCCGGGCTGCTGGCCGAACTCATCGCCGTTGGCCGCTTGCGCTGACGAGCGAACAAGAAAAGAGCCCCCGCACTGGGCGGGGGCTCTTTTTCTTGTCGAACTAGCGTGCGGACTACCGCCGATTGTCCGACTCCTCAGCGGCGAGTTACCTCGCCGCATCGTCGTCGAACTAGGTCCAATTGTCCGACTCCTCAGCGGCGAGTCCCTCGCCGCATCGTCGTCGAACTAGCGGTAGTCGGAGTAGCCGTAGTCGTCCAGCGGAACCGCGGCGCCGGTCGCCTGACCGAAGTCCGGGCTGTAGTACTGATCCTCGTAGGACGGGATCGTGTACGCGGCGGCCCGGGCCTCCTCGGTCGGCTGCACCTGGATGTTGCGGTACCGGTTGATGCCGGTACCAGCCGGGATCAGCTTTCCGATGATCACGTTCTCCTTCAGACCGTTGAGCTTGTCGCTGCGGCAGTTGATCGCCGCATCGGTCAGGACTCGCGTGGTCTCCTGGAACGACGCCGCCGAGAGCCACGAATCGGTGGCCAGCGACGCCTTCGTGATACCCATCAGCACCGGACGGCCGGCGGCGGGCTCGCCGCCCTCGGCCACCACCCGACGGTTCTCCGCCTCGAACTCCGC
>NZ_LZJG01000006.1:0-761 GCF_001667785.1 Mycobacterium sp. E3247
ATTGACAGTAACTGTCAACACCGTTAGCGTCAGTGCATGACTTCGACTGCGACGCTGCTCGACGTCGATCGGCTCGATTCGTGGATCGGCGACCGCCTCCCTGGCCGTGGTCAGCCGCTGACGGCTGAACGCATCGGGGCAAGCACCGGAATCGCCAATGCACTGTTCCGCGTAGCACGCGGCGACGACGCCTGGGTCCTGCGCCGCCCACCCGTGGTGAAGAATGACCCGAGCGCGTCAAACACCCACCGCGAGTGGCGCATTCTGCACGCCCTCGAAGGCACACCGGTTCCGCACCCGCAGCCCGTGCTGTACTGTGCTGACACCGACGTACTTGGTTCTGAATTCATGCTGATGGGCGTCGTCGACGGATTCACGCCCGGTTTCGACTTGCCCGAGCCGTTCGCCGGCGATCCCGAATTGCGGCACGACTTGGCCATGGCCTACGTGGACGGGCTCGTCCATCTCGCCGAAGTCGACTGGCGGGCAAGGGCTCTCGATGGGCTCGGGAAGCCGGAGGGATTCCTGGAGCGCCAGGTGCCGCGGTGGTTGGCTCAGCTCGACCGCTATCGCACACGCGACCTTCCCGAGCTGGACTTCCTTAGTGACTGGCTCACCGCCAACATACCCGCGATGAGCCCGGCAGCGATCATTCACGGCGACTACAGTCCGTTCAACGTCATGGTCAGCCCGCAACCGCCCGCTAGGCTCGCCGCAATCGTTGACTGGGACACCGGCACCATCGGTGATCCATTGCTCGA
>NZ_LZJG01000007.1:0-1022 GCF_001667785.1 Mycobacterium sp. E3247
ATGCCCCTACCGGAGGTCGTTACGGCGGCGGTACGCTCCAGAGATGCCGTGTTCAAGCGGCGTGCCCACTGCTGGAGACTTCATCCAGCGACTGTTGGGATCTGGCGGAATGAGCGAGGTGCAACCTCGCCCAACCTTCCGGGTTGCCCTGCCGCGGAGCGCCCATGATATTGGCCACTGACCTTTCCGTTGACGTCCGCCGCCGACGATCCGTCAGTGTGGTGAGTCGGGCGCTGTGGCATCCAAACACATTGCGTATCGACGATTGAGGCGAGTTCAACGGATAGGCGGGCCATTCGATCGGCTTCTTCGGCGGAACCGCGGCGGCGAGCCGGCCGCGGGGCCGCTGCCCGACCGGCGCGCCAACGCTCGCTGATCTCGCCGATGCGTCGGACGGCTTGGCCAGACACCCACGCGCGCGGCGTAATTCATGATTCGAGCCCGTCGACTGACGGCACTACCAGGAATGGAAACTCCTCATGTTCACCCGCATCACCGGCCGCGCCAGCGCTGTCATCGCCGTCAGCGTGGTGCTAACCGGCGGCGCGACGCTGCGCGAGGGCGCAGCAGTGGCCGACCCCAACCAGGACGAAATTTTCAAGGCGCTTCTCAACCAGGAAGACATCCCCGCCATCGAGGGCGTCCCAAGCCTGATCGACACCGCCCACAAGATTTGTCTTGTGCTCGATCGAGGCATTCCGGTGAACACCGTCGTGGGCGCGATGCTGAAAAATGCGTACTCCAAGGATCCGGCCGAGCGCCTCTACCCCCCGGCTCGCCTCGAATCCACCATGACCCGATTCATCACAGCGTCAGTAGAGGCCTACTGCCCGCACGATCAAAGCAAGATCGCTCCCATTTTGGTAACTCCCGCGCCGGCATCGAATGGGCCGACGCACCCTGCGGCGTATCTGCACGGCGCCGCAACCGATGCGGGTCAGCAGTTCACCGGCACTGCAGCCGCGGACCTGCCCACCACGGCGCTCGCCTCGGCAATCATGGCGCTTCCCTCCGGAGACATG
>NZ_LZJG01000008.1:0-3051 GCF_001667785.1 Mycobacterium sp. E3247
ACCATCCATCGCACCCGGACCCGGATGCCGAACTGCTACGCCCACCCCAAGCCTTGACACGACCTACAGCCAGTTAGTCGTCGATGACCGCCAGCCGTCGCCGGGGTGAAGCGACCTAGCGGGGCATCCCGGTGTGGCTGCGGCGGCCCGTCACGGCCTCGTAGATGGCGATGAGGACGACGGCGGCGGCGACCCCGATGAAGAACGGAATCCAGGCGATTCCGCCGTTGGCGTTGTGGTATCCGAACTGGCCGGCCACCGCCGAACCGATCAGGCCACCCACGGCGCCGAGCACCACCGTCATGATCATGCCGATGCCCTGCTTGCCGGGCATCACGAGGCGAGCCACCACACCGATGATCGCGCCCACGATGATCGCCAGGATGATTGATCCGATCATTGCAGCTCCTGTCGTCGCGGCGCCCGGGGCGGGCGCCATCCTCGACTGCGGATTCCCCGAAACGGCGGGGTTCTAACACAACTCGGCCACGCCCGCGGCCCGAGGGTGCGACCATCTGCGCATGAACAACGAAGACGCCGAGAAGCGCGTCGCCGAACTCGAACGCCAGCTGGCCGAGCAATCGCGCCCGGCCCGCCCCTCGGCCGGCGGGGGATTCACGCCCGAGGACGTGCGCAACGTCGCGTTCTCCCGTCCCGCCATGGGCAGACGCGGCTACAACGAGGACCAGGTCGACGCGTTCCTCGATTTCCTCGAGGCGGCGCTGCGGGACCCGGCGCAATACCCCGCGATCGCCGAGCGGATCCGCGACGTGGCGTTCTCCAGGCCGCCGCTGGGAAAGCGCGGCTACAACGAGGACGAGGTCGACGCGTTCCTCGGCCGGGTCGCGCAGCAGGTGGGGGGATCGCCGCCCGTGGCCGCCGCCGGTCCTCCCGAGCCCCGGGGTGAGCAACCGCCGACCCGGTACTCGCTGAAGATCCGGCCGAATCTGTTTCTCTTCTGGACACCGCGCTGGCATGACTGGCGTACGGACGGCGCCGGTTGGGGCTCGTCCGGCGACTCCGGATCGGACAACATCCTCGTCGACCTCGTCGTGGACTTGCTGTTTCCCATCCTGCTCAACGTGCTGTGGAACTGGTGCCTCTGGATCGTGTGGGCCGCGGTCGCGTGGCTGGCGGAGGCGTGCGTCGCCGTCGTTCTCGCCCCGATCTCCTTGCCGGCGAGCCTTTTTGGGCTGAGACGCCATCGGCTGCTGGTCGTCTCCCAAGACGGCGGCGAGGAGCTCGTGCTGAGCGAGGGCTCGTGGTACAGCGTGCGGCGCGCGCGAGGCGAGACGTGGGACCAGATCGCCGCGCACGACGGCGTTTTGAGCCTGTGAGCGAGGACTGTGGGCCTGATCCGACATGGCATCGAGCGTGGCGGAAAAGGCCGCATTCGTGTCGATGCGGCTCGCGAAGTGCACGCTCGAGCGCTTGTGTGGAATGTCCACCACCGCGTCGTGATTGGGCGGCTAAGGCTCTAACGACACCGGGTCTGCGGCGATCCCGCCCCCGAGGCCACGCGCCGCCGGTGGCGCGAGGCCGTCGAAGTAAGCGGCTTTTCAAGCCGGTCGCCGTTCGCGTAGGCCTTGGCTGCAGCCGGCTAGGAATTCCCAGATGGCCAGGGGTTGTTTAAGCGCACCTTCTCCAGGGTGATCTTGACGGTTGACATCGGCTGCAGTTCAGCGCCCAACAAAAGGGCGCGTCGACGTTCCTCCGCCGTGCTTTCCATCCGGTTTTCCGTTTGTTCCAGGAGGAATCTCATCTCGTGATTCTTGCGGAGCGCGTAAAAAAACCTCTGCTTGCAACGCCGCTGAGCATCCCTGGCCCAATTCGGATCCCCGCTGATTTTTCGCAGCTGCTGAGCCATCCGGCGATCTTCCCGCGCGAACTTGCGGTGCCGAGCCGCCCGAGCCCGGTAGTCCTCCCGTCGACGGCCGAGATGTTCGGCCGCATCGTCGAAAGTGCTTGCGACTCGGTCCTGACTATCCGCCGTTCTGGCTAGGCTTTCGGCCGCGGAGTCAATGCTGCCGGCCGCGGATCGCTGCGCTGCCTGCGCTCGTCGTCGCGCTTCCCCGGCCCGTTTGCCGGCACTGGACGCTCGCTCTACGGCCAACAGGTGGGGTTCACGTTCGGCCTCGTCCGCTGCCTTCCGTGCGTGCGTGTTTGTCGTCAGGGCCATGAGCCATTCCTTCTACCTCGCCAACAAATATTAGCGCTCGGCGCCGCTCACACGGTTGCTGCGGATTGGCGGTTTCAAAGGTCGGTCGGGTCATCCCCTGTTAGCTAAGGCGCTTTCTGCCGGCTGGCGCAATCGTCGAGCTGTCCGACGATCAAAACCGGCCCGTCGATCAGGGCTCGGTTGACAGCGGGTCGATGCGGCCCGACCCGACCGGGGCCCCGTGCAGGGTCGACGTTCGCCGCATAGTGTGGCTGGACATGAAGCTGCCGCTGCTGGGCCCGGTGTCCCTGACGGGCTTCCAGAACGCCTGGTTCTTCCTGGTCCTGCTGGTCGTCCTGCTGGTGATAGGGATCTACGTCGCGGTGCAATTCGCCCGGCGGCGCCGGGTGCTGCGGTTCGCCAACATGGAGGTGCTGGAGCGCGTCGCGCCGCTGCACCCCGGCCGGTGGCGGCACGTGCCGACGATCCTGCTGGCCGCGGCGTTGGCGCTGCTGACCACCGCGATGGCCGGGCCGACGTCCGACATCCGCATTCCGCTCAACCGCGCCGTCGTGGTGTTGGTCATCGACGTCTCGGAATCGATGGCCTCCACCGACGTCGAGCCCAACCGGCTCAAAGCCGCCGAGCAGGCGGCCAGCCAGTTCGCCGGCCAGCTGACGCCGGGCATCAATCTCGGGCTGGTCGGGTTTGCCGGTACGCCCTACCTGCTGGTGCCGCCGACCCCGCAGCACCAGGCGACCCTCGACGCGCTGAAGAAACTCGATTTCGGCGACGGGACGGCCACCGGTGAGGCGATCTTCACCGCGCTGCACGCGGTCGGCGCCGCGGCCATCACGGGCGGGGACACCCCGCCGCCGGCCCGCATCGTGCTG
>NZ_LZJG01000009.1:0-1663 GCF_001667785.1 Mycobacterium sp. E3247
GGTGCTGGTCCCCGCGCTCGCCGGCGCCGGGCTGGTGATGGGCATCTGTTCGCATTGGTGGCCGGAGTTGCCCGGCAACGGCCGCAGCATCCTGACCGTCAGCCTGGCCAGCGGGCTGACGCTGTCCGCCGCCGCCGCGATCCTGGCCCTCAAGCCGTTGTTGACCGCGCTGTTCCTCCGTGCGGGCGGCGCCGGCGGCATGCTGACGCCGTCGCTGGCCACCGGCGCGGCCGCGGGATCGCTGCTGGTGCTGACGATGAACATGGCGGCCGGAATGCATCTGCACGGGCCGACGGTCTCGCTGGCGGGCGCCGCCGGCGTGCTCGCCGTGACGCAGGGCTCACCGATCTGGGCGGCGATCTTCGTCTGGGAGCTCGCCCGCCCGCCGCTCTGGCTGCTCCTGGTCTTCCTGGTCACCGCGGTCGGTGCGTACGGCTTGAAGCTTCTGGTCAGCGGGCGGGTGGGGACGCACTCGGGCTGAAGCGTCTACAGCGCCCGCACGGTGCCGGTCAGATACGGATAGCCCTTGGCGATGTTGCGCAGCGCGATATCCCAGCCGTCATGGCCTTCGTCGATGTACAGCCCCGCGGTGGCGGGCAGCACCAGCGGCTTGCCGAACTTCACCGAATACTTCACCGCGTCCGGGAGCCGCGCTTCGATGTTCGCCAATACGGCTGCGGCGCTGTACATTCCGTGCGCGATGACGGTCGGGAAGCCGAACAGCTTGGCCGCGATCGGGTTGGTGTGGATCGGGTTGTGATCGCCACCGACGACGGCGTAACGACGGATCAGGCCGGGACTGACGCGCACGACCGCGCTGGGTGGGGGCAGCTTGGGCTGCTTCTGCGGTGGCGGCTTGGGCTCGTCGGACAGGCTGGTGCGTTGCTGGTGCAGGAAGGTCGTCACCTGATGCCACGCGGTGTCGGTACCGACGCTCACATCGGTCACCAGGTCGACCAGCAGGCCTTTGCGGTGCTCCCGCAGGTTCTCGGCGTGCACGCGCACGCCGACGGTGTCGGTGACCGCAATCGGCCGATACTGCGTGATGTGATTCTCGACATGCACCGAACCCATTGCGGCGAAAGGGAAGTCGAACCCGGTCACCAGCGACATCACCGCGGGGAAGGTCAGCGCGAACGGATAGGTGAGCGGCACGCTGTTGCCGTACCGCAGGCCGGTGACATCGGCGTACTCCGCCACGTTCGCGCGGTCGATGGGCAATTCCTCGATGGCCACCGTGCGCGTCGGCAGCTGGTTCCCGCGCGACACCACCGGCAGTGCCCCCGCGGCGGCGCGCAACATGTTCTTCAGACCGCTTGGCTGGTTCATCGCGTTCCCCTCGTCGCAGCTATGCGCCCAGCATGGCCTGGCCGCAGACGCGAATGACGTTGCCCGTCACCGCGTTTGACGCCGGGCTGGCGAAGTAGGCGATGGTTTCGGCGACGTCGACGGGTTGGCCGCCCTGCAGCAGCGAGTTCAGCCGGCGGCCCACCTCGCGGGTGGCCAGCGGGATTGCGGCGGTCATCTGGGTTTCGATGAACCCCGGGGCGACGGCGTTGATCGTGATGCCCTTGCCGTAGAGCTCGGGCGCCAGCGCCTGGGTGAGGCCGATCATCCCGGCCTTGGTGGTGGCGTAGTTGGTCTGCCCGCGGTTGCCCGCGAT
>NZ_LZJG01000010.1:0-6218 GCF_001667785.1 Mycobacterium sp. E3247
CCGCCGGCGTGCGGGTGGGCTCGGCCACCCCCTCAATTCGCCGCCGGATACAAGGTCACCTCGTGGGCTTTCACCGAGAACCACACCCTTTCGCCGGGCGCCAGCCGCAGCTCGGAGGCGGCGTCGACGGTGATCTCCGCGGCCAGACCGGGGGCCCCATCGGATTGCTGCTCCCCGCGCACCAGGACCGCCGACCCGCGAATGTCCAGCTCCGCGATCGTCACCTCGACCGTGTTGCGTGGGCTGCCGTGCGGTTGCTCCCGATAAACCGCCACCGCCGTGGGTGGGAAGACCGCGATCGCGTTGCGCCCCGGGGCGAGGTCTGCACCCCTGTCGTGCGCGGCGGCCGCGTGCCAGCGGGCACCGGTGCGCGCGTGCAGGGACGCGTCGGGGGCGACGGTCCCGCTGACCAGGTTGATGCCCGCGATGCGCGCCCCGAAGTGGCTGCGCGGCGCCGTGAGTACGTCGGAGACCGGGCCGATCTCGGCGATCGCGCCCGCCTCGAGCACCAGCACCCGGTCGGCCAGCGTGAACACGTCCAGCAGGTCATGCGTGACCAGCACGACCGCGCAGCCGGTGCGGCTGACGACGCGGCGCAACACCGCGCGGATCCCCGCGGCCGCGGCGACGTCGAGACCCGCCAGCGGCTCGTCGAGCAGCAGTACGTCCGGCTCGGCGGCCAGCGCCCGCGCGATCGCCACCCGTTGGGCCTGGCCGCCGGACAGCCGGCGCGCCTTGCGGTCGGCGAGCCACTCGGCGTCCACCTCCCGCAGCCAGCGCAGCGCGGTGGCGTTCGCCTCGCCCCGAGTGGGGCGAAGGTGCCCGCGTCGACTGTGCGGCCCGAATGCCACGTTGGCGGCGACGCTCATGTGTGGGAACAACAACGGCTCCTGTAACAGCAGGCCGACACGGCGATCGTGGGTGGCCACGTCGACCCCGGCCACGGTGTCGGTGAGCACCCGATCCCCTACCCGGACCAACCCGAGATCTGGGCGGATCAGCCCCGCGATCACATGCAGCACGGTGGACTTCCCCGCGCCGTTGGGCCCGAGGACCGCCAACACCTCGCCCGCGGACACGGCGAACTCCACGTCCAAATCGCGGTCGGCCACGACGGCGCGCAACTGCACTTCACTCATGGCCGCGGCTGCCCCGCTTCGGCCCCGGCCAGGCGGTGCGCGCCCAGCCCCAACACCACCAGCGCCGCCACGGCCACCAACAGGATCGACAACGCCACCGCCGCGTCGGCGTCGCTCACCCGCTGCAGATAAATCTCCAGGGGCAGCGTGCGGGTGACTCCCTGACGGGACCCGGCGAAGGTCAGCGTCGCACCGAACTCCCCCAGCGAACGGGCGAACGCCAGTACCGTCCCCGACATCAGGCCGGGCAGCAGCAGCGGCAGGGTGACCCGCCACCAGACGGTGCTGGGCCGGGCCCCCAGGGTCGCCGCCACCACCTCGAAGTCGGCGCCCGCGGTGCGTGCGGCTCCCTCCAGGGAGATCACCAGAAACGGCAGCGAGACGAAGGTCTGCGCCAACACCACGGCGGCGGTGCTGAACGCGATGCTGATGCCGGCCGCTTCGAGGTAGCGACCGAGCAAGCCGAACCGGCCGAACGCGTAGAGCAGTGCGATCCCGCCGACCACCGGCGGCAGCACCAGCGGCAGCAGGATCAACGGCCGCAGCAGCCGCACCGGGCGCGCGGTGCTGCGGGCCAGCACCAGCGCCATGGGCACCCCCAGCAGCACGCACAGCGCGGTGCTGGCGGCCGCGGTCTTGAGGCTGAGGAACAGGGCCGTCTGCGACGACGAACTGGTGATCAACGACCAGAAATTCGGCCAGTCGACCTTGACCGCGATGGCCAGCAGCGGCAGCACGACGAACACGGTCCCCACGCCGGCGGGGACGTACACCCACCGGGGCAGATCCGTCGGCCGGTGCACGGTTCAGGGCTTGGCGAAGCCCGACCGGGCGAGGATGTCCTGACCGGCCGCACCGGTCACCATGGCCACGAACCGTTGCGCCAGCGTTGGTTGCGGTGCGTGTTTCAGCACCGCGATCGGATAGCGGTTCACCGCGCCGGCGGCCTCCGGGAAGCTCACGGTTGTCACCTTGTTTCCGGCGCCGCGGGCGTCGGTGACGTACACCAGCCCGGCGTCCGCCTGCCCGGTGGTGACCTTGTTGAGGACGTCCGTCACGCTCGGCTCCTCGCTCACCGGGTGCAGGCGCACCCCGGTGCTGTCTTCGACCCGTTGGGTCGCCGATCCACACGGCACGGGCTGCTGGCAGACCACCACGCCCAGCCCGGGCCTGGCAAGGTCCGAGAAGGATCCGACCCTTTTGGGGTTGCCGGGCGCGGTGACGATCACCAGCGTGTTGGAGGCGAAGTTGGTCGGGTCGCCGGCGAGCAGGCCGGCTTTGGCGACCGTGTTCATCTGCGCGGTGTCCGCCGATGCGAAGACGTCGGCGGTCGCGCCCTGGGTCAACTGGGTGGCCAGCTCCGAGGAACCGGCGAACTCGAATTCGACGTCGGTGCCGGCATTTTGGGCTTTGAACTGCGCGCTGAGCTGAGTGAACGCGGACTTCAGCGAGGCCGCGGCGAACACCAGGAGCTTCCCCGAGCCGCCAGCGGGCTGGGACGGGGGTTTCGAACCGCATCCGACCAGGCCCACGGCCAGCGCCACCGAAACCGCACCGGCCAGCATCCCGATCCGCCGCATGCGTGCACCCTAACCCGCCGACGATGCGGCCCGCTTCCCGGCTTTATCGGCGCAAAAAAGTGACGGCCGAATGGTTATCCAAATGATCCGCGCGTCGCGACGGCAACAATTTCGCCGACTAGCTACTGTCCAGTAACATCTAGGCAGATTGATGCCATAACGCGCTGAGATCCCAGGCAGGTCCCCGGCAGCGGCCCCGTGGTTGGCCCGCGGAGCCGCCAGGGTCTGGGTTCAACGTTGAACACGAGGAGGTCATGGCAGTGGAGGTGTTGGTCACCGGCGGAGACACCGAACTGGGGCGCACAGTGGCCGAACGCTTCCGCGATGACGGTCACAAGGTGACCCTCGTGGGCGCGCGGCGCAGCGAGCTGGAGATCGCCGCCAAGGAATTGGACGTGGACGCCATCGTGTGCGACACCACCGACCCGGCGAGCCTGACCGAGGCCCGCAGCTTGTTCCCCCACCACCTCGACACCATCGTCAACGTGCCGGCGCCCTCCCGGGACGCCGGCGACCCGCGCACCTATTCCATCGCCGACACGGCGAACGCCTGGCGGCATGCCTTGGACGCGACCGTGCTCTCGGCGGTGCTGACGGTGCAGACCGTGGGCGATCACCTGCGCTCGGGCGGCTCCATCATCAGCGTGGTGCCCGAGAACGCGACGGCCGGCAGCCTCGACGCGGCGATCAAAGCGACGCTGTCGAATTGGGTCGCCGGACAGGCGACCGTCTTCGGCACCCGGGGTATCACCGTCAACGTCGTCGCCGGCGGACGCAGCGTCCAGCCGGGTTACGACGGCCTGTCCCGCACGACCCCGTCGGTCGCCGACGAGGTCGCTCGCCTGGCGTTGTTCCTGACCACCCCGGCGGCCCGCCACATCACCGGCCAGACCCTGCACGTCAGCCACGGCGCGCTCGCGCAATTCGGCTGAGGGCGTAATTCGGCGGCGAGCCGTATCGTGCCGCGCGGAGCCGCACTACGGTAGACCGCGTGGCTATTCGACTCGGTCTGCAGATTCCCAACTTTTCCTACGGCACCGGGGTGGAGGAGCTCTTCTCCACCGTTCTGGCCCAGGCCCGCGAGGCCGAAGCGGCCGGCTTCGACTCGGTCTTCGTGATGGACCACTTCTACCAACTGCCCATGCTGGGAGATCCGGACCAGCCGATGCTGGAGGCCTACACCGCGTTGGGCGCGCTGGCCACCGCCACCGAACGAGTTCAGTTGGGCACCTTGGTAACCGGGAACACCTACCGCAACCCGGCGCTGCTGGCGAAGACCATCACCACGCTCGATGTGGTGAGCCAGGGTCGCGCGATCCTGGGCATCGGCGCCGGGTGGTTCGAACTGGAACACGACCAACTGGGCTTCGAATTCGGCACCTTCACCGACAGGTTCAACCGGCTTGAGGAGGCGCTGCAGATCATTTTGCCGATGATCAAGGGCGAGCGTCCGACCTTCGAGGGCAAGTGGTATCGCGTGCGCGAGGCAATGGCGAATCCCCGCTTCCGCGACCACATTCCGCTGATGATCGGCGGTAGCGGGGAGAAGAAGACGATTCCGCTGGCGGCACGCCACTTCGACCACCTCAACGTGATCGCCGGATTCGACGAGCTGCCAGGCAAGTTGGAGGTGGTGCGGCGGCGCTGCGAGGAGGTCGATCGTGACCCGGCGACGCTGGAAACCAGCACGCTGACCACGGTGCTCGTCGACGAGAACACGAAACCCGATCAGATCCCCGCCGAGATGACGCAGCGCATGGTGGTCGGCAGCCCCGACTCGGTCGCAGACCAGCTCAAGACCAAGGTGGTGGACGCCGGCATCGACGGCCTGATCATCAACCTGCCCTTCTACACCCCCGGCGTGATCAGCGCCGTCGGCGAAGCGCTGCGCCCGGTCGTCGGCCTGTAGCTCCCGCCCGCGTGGGGTCGCGGATTGTTCGGGCGGCGGTAATACTTCCCTGTAGCAGCGTTTACCTGCGCCACAACGGCGCAGCGCGGAAGAGGGCCGGGAGCAGGCCATGAAGAAACGAGCCCTGGCGGCGGTCGCGGCCGGCGTAGCATTCGCCGCGCCCCCGCTCGCGCATGCCGACAACAACTGGATCGCCATGGCGATCTCGGACTCCACCGGTCGCATCAACATCGCCGACGGAGCAGCCAACCAGGGCGCGGCTGAGAAGGCGGTCATGGACACGTGCCGCAAGAGCATCAGCGACTGCCGCCTGCTGGCTAGCGGCGACGGCGGGTGCCTGGCGCTCGCCGTCAACGCGGCCAAATCGCGATACTTCGGTGGCTGGGGCCCGACCCGCGAAGAGGCGGAGGCCGCGGCGCTGGCGCGCGCGCCGGGCGGAACGATCCAACCGGGCCACGACCACTGCGCCGGGGAAGGCTCCAGCCAATAACGACGGCGCCGCGCCGGGTGAACTGACGTCCCTGATAGTTACGCCACAGTGCCGGTCGCCCACCAGGCATTTCGGCTCGGAACACCGTTAGTGTTGCAAACAACACATGCGTATCAATTAGGTTTCCGGGTACCCGCCTGACTAGCGTTGTGGCTAACTGCAGTCGCGTGTCCAAAAGCCCCCGTCAGGAGCAGCGGAAACATGAGCCCCCCACCAGAAACCACAGCTGGAACCCAACGTCGCCACCAGGTCGTCATCATCGGTTCGGGATTCGGTGGACTCAACGCGGCAAAGAAACTCAAGCACGCCGACGTCGACATCAAGCTGATCGCGCGCACCACCCACCACCTGTTCCAGCCGTTGCTGTATCAGGTGGCGACGGGCATCGTGTCCGAGGGCGACATCGCCCCGCCCACTCGTGTCATCCTGCGCAGGCAGCGCAACGTCCAGGTGCTGCTCGGCGACGTCACGCACATCGATCTGGCGAGGAAGTTCGTCGTCTCCGATTTGCTCGGCCACACATACGAAACCCCTTACGACAGCTTGATTATCGCCGCGGGCGCGGGGCAGTCGTACTTCGGCAACGACCACTTCGCCGAGTTCGCGCCCGGGATGAAATCGATCGACGACGCGCTGGAGGTGCGCGGACGGATCCTGAGCGCGTTCGAACAGGCCGAGCGGTCCCGTGATCCGGAACGACGCGCCAAGCTGCTGACCTTCACCGTCATCGGCGCCGGCCCCACCGGCGTCGAAATGGCCGGGCAGATCGCGGAATTGGCGGCCCACACGCTGAAGGGCTCGTTCCGCGGCATCGACTCCACCAAGGCGCGAGTGATCCTGCTCGACGCCGCCCCCGCCGTGCTACCGCCGTTCGGCGACAAGCTGGGCATGCGGGCGCGCGCCCGGCTGGAGAAGATGGGCGTGGAGATCCAGCTCGGCGCGATGGTCACCGACGTCGACCGCAACGGCATCACCGTGAAGGACGCCGACGGGAACGTCCGGCGCATCGAGTCCGCCTGCAAGGTGTGGTCCGCCGGCGTGCAGGCCAGTGGGCTGGGCCGCGACCTCGCCGAGCAGTCCTCGGTGGAGCTTGACCGGGC
>NZ_LZJG01000011.1:0-722 GCF_001667785.1 Mycobacterium sp. E3247
CGGCGGCGGGGGCACGTCGGCCACGCTGGTGAATGTCGCGGGTGATTTCGAACTCGTTAGCGCGACAATGCGTTACGGGGCCCTGTCCGGCGACGAGATCGACCAGGAACTGCTGCTGCGGGTCTTCGAGGAGCTCGGCCGCGGCAGCGGCATCGACCCGGGCAGTACGGCCGCCGTGGGGCAGCTCGGCGAGGTGCGGGAGCAGTGCCGGCTGGCCAAGGAACGGCTCTCGGTCGACGTGGTCACCGAGATCGCCGCCGAACTCGGTGGGCGCAGCTGCAGTTTGACGCTGAGACGCGACGATCTCGAAGACCTGATGGCGGACCGGCTGACCGGCTTCATCTATGCCTTCGACGACATGCTGGTGCGCTACCGCAAGAGCTGGGCGGACCTCGCGGCCGTGGTGGCCGTCGGCGGGGGCGCACACATTCCGCTTGTCGCCGAACGGCTTTCGATCCACGGGCGCACCCCGGTCCTGACACCGTCGCAGCCGGCGCTGGCGGCCGCCTGCGGTGCGCTGCTGCTGGCGGCGCGCGGCGAAGAGCTGAGCCTGCGCACGCGGACGTCGATGGGCATGCTCGCGACCGCCAACGCCACCGGCGACGTCGTCGACCTCGGGGCCGGTGACGTGCTGGTGATCGACGACGAGGCGCTGACGGATCGTGAGCTGGCGTGGTCGCAGACGGAGTACCCCGGCGACCTGCGGGTGCGGTTCGGCGGCG
>NZ_LZJG01000012.1:0-13631 GCF_001667785.1 Mycobacterium sp. E3247
CTGCAGCTCCAGCGCATGCCCGGCACCGAACATGTCCCAGAAGTCGCCCACCCACACCGGCCGCTGCGGCGGCGCGGTCTCCGGGTACGGGTTGTGGTCGTAGAACGGGTGGTGGCAGTTCGTCCACAGCACAACCGATCCCGGCTTGTCGAAGACCACCTGCGCGTCGACGACGCGCATGAGGTAGACCATCCACAGGTGCTTGCCCTGGTCCCACGCGCAGTGGTAGTCGACGGTCCGCGCCGCCGCGTTGGCGACGGTCCGGGTGTAGATCTCGGTCTCCGAACCGAGCCGGTCGTAGGCCAGCCACAGGCCCGGCTCGTCGGTGGGTGTGAAGCCGCGCAGGCTGTACGTCCACTCCTCGAGGCTTCGGGTGTCCGCCATGTACTCATACAGCTCGGCCGGCGGGCACGCGACGTAATCGTTGACCGTGCAGTACTGCCCGAACACCTGATCGTGCGGGTACACCGACCGCATCATCTCCATGATGATCGGAGTCGCCTTCTCCCGCGGACTGGTTTCTATGCGGACCACCCCGTCGATGGGGGTGGGGATATCCTCAAGCGCTGGCAGCGACATCGGCCCGGTTCTCCTTCGCGGTCGAAACCTGTTCTGAAACGGCGTCATTCCCTGACGGCACGGCGAGAAAAGGGGCGAACGGCGGGATTTCATCGGCGTCGCATTCGACGCTGACCACCGCCGGGCCCTCGATGTCCAGCGACGTCCGGAGCGCCGCGGCCAATTGGGCGGGCTCGCTGACATCGACCGATGTCAGGCCGGGAAACATCGTCGCCAGACCGGTTCCCAGCGCGCTGGGCCGGAAACGGTTGTAGCTGTAGCGGTTCTGGTAGAACAGCTGCTCACGGGTCACGCACATGGCGTGGGCGTTGTTGTTGAACAACACGAACGTCACGGGAAGCGCGTATTGCACGGCCGTGTGCACCTCCAGACCGTGCATGAAGAACGCGCCGTCCCCGGCGATCACCACGGTTCGGCCGGCGCCCCGGCCGCCGTTCGCACGCCCGAACGCCATCCCGATCGCGGCCCCGAAGCTGTAGCCCATGCCGCCCATGCCGAGCGCGGCCACGAACCTGCCGCCGCGCCGCGCCGGCAGGTGATGGATGGCGGCCGCGCCGGTGTTACCGGCGTCGACCACGATGTCGGCCCCGTCGGGCAGGACGCGGTCCAGCACCGCCATGGCGTCGCGGTATCGGATCCCCGGTCCCGCCCCGGCCGGCGGTTTCAGCTCGGTGCGGGGGATCACATCGGGCACGCGCAGGCCGCTCGGGCGTCCGTGACCGCACAGCGCCTGGGTCAGCATGCGCAGCGAGCCGCGAAGGTCGTCGGTGTGCACATGGACGCAGCGCAGGTAGGGCCGCGCCGACCCGATGGACACCGTTCGCACCGCGGCTAGCGCGTCGTCCAGGCCTCCGCGCGCGGTGACCGTCAACCGGGTGCCGACAATGAGGCACACGGCGCTGGCGGCCACCGCTTCGGCCACGCTCGGGTGGCCCATCACGCCGGTCACCCCGAGCCCCGACGACGACCCCAAACCCGGTGTGCCCGCGACATCTTTGGCGTCCGGGACGGTGGCCACCCGCGCGCGCAGGAGCGCACGCAGCTGCTCGAGTTCGTCGCGGGCGTCGTCGCGGGCCACCTGCTCGCCGGCGATGATGGTGACCTGGCCGGTTGCGCGGCGCAGCTCGGAGGCGATGAGATGCGGGTTGCCGATCGGCGCGCTGAAACTGTTCGGGCACTCCGTGGCGTCGTCGACGGTGATGCGCGCCTGCTGAATGTCCTTGGGCAGCAACAACACCGCGGGGCCGCCGGTGCGCGCCGCGGCGACGGCGCGGGGCAACGCCGAAACGATGCCGGCCGGCGCCAGCACCCGCTCGCAGAACACCGACACCGCCGAAAACAGCGCACGGGCGTCGAGGGAACCGTTGCGGCCGCTGGTGTCCTGGAAGCTGCCCCGGCCGTCCATCGTGGTCGCGGGCTGGCCGACCAGGGCCAGCACCGGAACGCGGCTCGCGAACGACTCGCCCAGGCCGGCGACGAGGTTCAGTGCTCCCCCGCCCGAGGTCGCCGCCACCACGCCGAGCCCGGCGCCGCTCCGGCTGTAGCCGTCGGCCATGGTGGCCGCGGAGAATTCGTGTTTGGCCAGCACCGCGGTGATCTCGGGTTCGAAGTGCGCGGCGTCGTACAAATCCTCGATGTTGGCGCCGTCGACACCGAAAACGTGGTCCACCCCCAGTGCGGCGAGGTGGCCGACTATATGGTCGACCACCCGATAGTTGCCGAACATG
The DNA here is from genome assembly GCF_001667785.1 of Mycobacterium sp. E3247. Classification (NCBI taxonomy): domain Bacteria; kingdom Bacillati; phylum Actinomycetota; class Actinomycetes; order Mycobacteriales; family Mycobacteriaceae; genus Mycobacterium; species Mycobacterium sp. E3247. Next base: position 2,307 of record NZ_LZJG01000012.1, read on the forward strand.
TCATCAGACACGAATGGGGCACTTGGTCGGTTCACCCGAGCGGTGAACCGACCGCCGGCGGCTCTCGTGGTGTCTAGATGACCATCGAACTGCGCGACGTGGTGCGCGAGTATCGGGTCGGCGGTCAATCGGTCCGGGCGCTCGACGGGATCAGCCTGCGCCTCGACGGCGGTCAGTTCGTGTCGGTGGTCGGTCCGTCCGGGGCGGGCAAGAGCACGCTGCTTCATCTGCTCGGCGCGCTGGACTCCCCCGATTCGGGCTCCATCACGTTCGACGGCGAGGAGATCGGCCGCCTGGGCGACCAGCAGCAGTCCGAGTTCCGCCATCACCGAGTGGGTTTCATCTTCCAGTTCTTCAACCTGTTGCCGACGCTGTCGGCCTGGGAGAACGTGGCGGTCCCCAAGCTGCTCGACAGTGTGCGGCTGGGCAGGGCCAAACCGGATGCGATCCGGTTGCTGGACCGCGTCGGGCTCGGCAACCGGACCGAGCACCGCCCGGCGGAACTGTCCGGCGGCCAGATGCAGCGGGTCGCGGTGGCGCGCGCGTTGATGATGGATCCGGCGCTCGTCCTCGCCGACGAGCCCACCGGCAACCTCGACTCCGCGACGGGCGCCGCGATCCTCGCCCTTCTCGCCGAGGTGGCGCACGAGGACGGCCGCGACCGGTTGGTGGTGATGGTGACCCACAATTCGGACGCCGCCGCGGCGACCGATCGGGTCATCACGCTGCAGGACGGACGGGTCGGTTCCGACCTCCCGGCGGTCCCCGCGTGAGGATATCGGCGGCCGCGAGCCGAGTGCGCGTGCTCAGCCTGCGTGAGCTCGCCGTGCACCGTCGCCGCACGTTCGCTTCGATCGCCGTAATGGCCGTCTCCGCAACGTATCTGGTCGCGATATTCGGCATCTTCGGCTCGATCACCGGATCGGTCGACCGGCTGGCCAACGGGATCGCCGGCGTGGCAGCGCTGGAGGTGTCGGGCATCACCGACGCCGGATTCCCCGACACGATACTGGCCGACGTCGCCGCGGTTCCGGGTGTCGCCACCGCGGCGCCGATGATCCGGACTTCCGCGTCCACGGCGACGGGGCCGGTGCTGTTGCTCGGCGCGGATGCGCGCACCGCCGCGCTGGGTGGGGCCCTGAAGGATGCGGTCGCACGACCGGTGCAGGAGCTGTCCTCGACGCCGGGCGGCGTTCAGGTCGGGCCGCGGGTGGGTTATGCGAAAGGCCAGACGCTGCAACTGGGCTCGGGGTCGGTTACCGTCGCCGAGGTGCTCGCGGGCCGGCAGTTCGCGGACCTCAACGGCGGGCACTACGTCCTTGCCCCACTTGCGTTGGCACAGAACGTCACCGGCCGCCCCGGTCAGCTGGACTCGATACTGATCACCATCAAACCGGGCGCCGATCCGGCCGCCGCCCGGGCCGCCGTCACCGCCGCGGTCAACGGCCGCGCCGTCGTCGCCGCGCCGAGCCTGCGGGCGGCCCGGGCCGGCGACGGCGTCAAGCTGATGAACTACATGGCCCTGCTGGGGGCGGCGGTCGCGCTGGTGGTCGGCGCGTTTCTCATCTACACCACGATGACGATGGCGATCACCCAGCGCCGCCCCGTCATTTCCATGCTGCGCGCGATCGGCGGCCGGCGCGTCACCATCGTCGGCGACATGCTCGGCGAGGCGGCGATCCTCGGGCTCATGGGCGGGGCCATCGGGTCGGGCCTCGGAATCCTGGCGGGCCACCTGGCAATTGGTCGACTGCCACCTGCGATGACCCAGGGCCTCGAGGCCCGCGTCGAGTACTGGCTGCCCGGCTACGCCATCCCGCTGGCCGTCACGGCCACGGCGCTCACCAGCGTGGCCGCGTCGGCGATGGCCGCGCGGCAGGTGTACAAGGTCGCACCGATCGAGGCGCTGGCGCCCGCCGGGGCGTCGGCGGCGGACGTCGTGCCGCGATGGCTGCGGGTCGCGGCCGGTGTGGGCGCCGTCGCGGTGTCCGCGGCGTCGATCTGGGTGGTCATCGGCCAACGCGGCACCTTCGCGTTCGTCGCGATGGCCGCCCTGCTCAGCGCCGAGATCGCGCTGGGCTTCGCGCTCACTACGCCCATCGTCGCGGCCACGGCCGCGACGGCTCGCCTGTTCGGATCGTTCGGGGCGCTCGCGGCGGCCACCATCGAACGCGCGCCGCGACGAGTCTGGGCCACGGTGATGACCGTGTTGATCGGGGTCGTCACCACGGTGGTGATCACCGGCACCAACGCCGACATGATCCGCTCGGCCCGCGGCATCTTCTCCCCCGCCGCCGACGTCGACGTGTGGGTGAGCGCGGACGCGCCGGACAGCTATCCGACCGACGTTCTGCCGCAGGGCCTTTCCGAACGCGTGGCGGCGGTGCCCGGCGTGGCGCGGGTGACAGAGGGCGCATTCGGATTCGCCGTGATCGGCGGCACGCGCGTTCTGCTCGACGGCTTCTCCGCCGGAACCCACGACCCGCTCTTCCGCGCGCTCGACGAGCACCTGCGCGCCGACGTCCTGGCCGGCCGCGGTGTGGTGCTCACGCAGAACCTCGGCGCCGCGCTGCACGTGCGCGCCGGCGACCGGTTGCAGCTGCAGACACCGAACGGGCCGCGGCAGACGGCCGTCCTGGCCCTGGTGCCGTTCTTTTCGACCGTCATCGGAACGGTCGGAATCGACCTCGATCATCTGCGCACATGGTTCGATCGCCCGGCCGCGACGACCCTGCAAGTCACCGCGGCCCCCGGGACGGACCCGCGGCACCTGTTGGCCGACGTGCGCAAGGTGGTACCGGCGCCCAACCACGTGTACGAGGGTCGCGCGGCGCTGGCGGGGCTCGAAGCTCCGCTGCACCAGAGCATGTTCATCGCCAACGCCGTGTGGGTCATCGTCGTGGCGGTGGCCGCCGTCGCGCTGCTCAACACGCTGACGCTCTCGGTGACCGAACGCCGCCGCGAGATCGGTGTGCTGCGCGCCATGGGTTCCAGCCGCCGGTTCACCCTGCGGATGGTCCTGGCCGAGGCGGCCGGAATCGGTTTTGTGGGAGGCCTTCTGGGGCTGCTGTTCGGCTTGACCGACCAATGGCTGTTCAGCCTCATCAGCGGGGACATCATGAATTTCCAGGTCGGCTTCCGCCTGAGTCCGATGGGCCTCGCTTTTACCGCCGGGGCGCTGGCGATCTGCCTGCTCGGCTCGCTGCCACCGGCACGGCGTGCGGCGCGGCTGAACATCGTCGAGGCCGTCAGCGTGGAATGAGGACGGCGAAGCCTTGCAGATGGGGCTTGCACGGGAACGGGACCGGCGTGCGCGGGATGGTCCGCAGCGCCGTGGTGTCGAACCCGGCTGCGGCGATGGCATCCCGGGTTCGCCGGTTCGGCTCGCAACCGGCGGCCAGCCATGACCACGGCTTGCAGATCAGATCCTGCAACCGGCCCGTCGCGCCCTCCCCGCGCACGTGCTCGAGGACGACGAGCCTTCCCCCCGGCGTGAGCACGCGCCGTATCTCGGCCAGGGTGGCGGTCACGTCGTCGACCGAGCACAACACCAGGCCCACCGTGGACCGAATCGAAGCTGTTGTCGGGGAAGGGAATCGACTCGCCGGTCCCCTCGAGGATGTCGACGGCGATGCCGTGGCGATCGGCAAGCCGGGACGCCATCCGGCGGAACGGCGCCTCCGGCTCCACCGCGGCGACCGACGTCACCGTGGGGGGCAGGAACCTCAAGTCGGTGCCCGGCCCCAGGCCGAGCATGAGCAACCGGCCGCTCGCGTTACTCAGCGCCGCGCGCCGATACCGGTGATAGAACAGCCGGTCGAAGACCGGCTGCCCGAACCGATACACGTACGGGAACAAGGGATTGCGACGGGTCATTGCCCACCCAGATCCATTCGGAACGGCGGGTATTCGTCGCGCATCAGGGACACGTAGACGGCCACCCGGTAGCGCCAACGGACGATGCCCAGCAGGAGATCGTACATGCCCGCCGGGATGGTTCCGGTGCACAACAGCGTCACCGCGGTGATCACGCACAGCAGTTGCAGGAGCGGCTCCATGGACCAGCACAGGAGGATGTGCGGGACGGCGAGCAGCCACTTCACCAACACGGCCCAATTCCGCAGCCGCTGCGGATACTCGACCTGCAGGTCGCCGGGGTAGTCGGGCCGCGACGCGAGGGTGAAAGGCGGGTAGGAGTCCGTGCTGTTCATCGGGAACCTGAAATTCATGACGCGCCACGACCAGCGCAGCACGCCGACGTTGAAGTCGAAGAGGGGCCGCGGATACCGCCCGCTGCACAAGATGACGACGCCGGCGACCACGGTCGACAACGGATAGACCAGATAGAGCCCGATCAATATGGGGTAGTGCGGAACCGCCAGCACGCACCACTTCAACAGCCAGAGCCACCGCGACGGGGCGTCGAAATCGCCTCGCACCGTGACGCATTCGTCCGAAGCGTTCATGGACTGGATCGACCGGCCGTCGCTGCCCCCACCTCTCGACTGATCTCCCCGGACATGCGGCGGTGACTGGTCCACCGCAGAAACGTCGTCAGCGCGCGGGCCTGCAGCCGGTCGGGAATCAGCGCGGCCGGGCGCAGCACGACCTCCCCGTGGGAGACCGGCAGCGACGCCAGCCGGGACACAGCCATCACCCTGCGCCGGCGGGTCTTCTCATACCAGCGCAACGCGCTCGCAACGTCGCCGGTGCCGTGCCAATCCGACAGCGCCTTGCACAGCACCATGGTGTCGAGCAGCGCCTGGTTGGTGCCCTGCGCCAGGGTGGGCGGCATCGTGTGGAAGGCGTCCCCGAGCAACGTGACCGGACCGCGGCCCGCGGGAGGCATCGGATGCCGGAAATGCGGGTACGGCGAATGCGCCAGGTCGTCGTCGGTCAGTGCCGCCAGCACCCGATCGACGGTTCCGGACCACCCGGTGAAATGGGACCGGATGGTCTGGATCGGGCATTGCGGCCGCACGAAGTCGCATGACCACGGCAGGTCGAACCACCACTGCACCTCGGAGCCCCCGGCCGGCCACAGGCCGAGGTTGCCGCGCTCGCCGATGACCATGAGCGCGGAGTCCTTGTCCGGGACCTCCGGGAGGGTGATCAATCCCTGCCAGCTGCACCAGCCGGTGGGCTTCGCGTCGGGCGCACCGACGGTGTTGCGAACCATCGAGTGCAGGCCGTCGGCTCCGATCACCAGGTCCCCGTCGGCCGAGCCGCCGTCGCCGAACTCGACGCGCACGCCATCGCGCGTGCGGGCCAACGCGACCGCGTGGGCGCCACAGCGGATGCGGTCGGCCGGGAAACCGTCCAGCAGCCGCTCCAGCAGGATCCGGCGCGGCACCATCCGGACGGGCGCGCCCAGCCGGTCGGCGATCGCGGACACGTCCAGCGTCGCGAGCGGGCGGCCCGTGGACGTCACGGCTCGCACCGTGCGCAGCAGCTGGCCGGCCCCGTCCATCTCCACGCCGAGTTGCCGAAGCACCGTTTCGCCGTTGGACCAGATCGTCACCGCGCCGCCGGCCGCCCGCACATCCGGCCGCCGCTCCAAGACGGTGACGTCGTGGCCGTCTCGCAACAATCCCCTGGCCACCGAAATGCCGCCGACCCCGGCGCCCACCACCAGGGCCCGAAGCGGACGCCGGTGGCTGGACATGTCAGTGGCCTATAACGAACGCTGCAGCAGAACCTGGCCGCTGTCGGCGGCCACCACCTGCACCGCGGCGATCTGGTCGACCGGCGTCGAGATGCTGCCCGCGGGCGTCGCGGTGCGGCCGGGTTCGGCCACCCAGGTCGCCAGCCGGGTCTGGGTGCCGTCGCGACCCACCACCACCATCGCCAGGGTGTCATGGTGGGCGTTGAGCGGCGCCAGGCACACGCACCGCAGGTTGATGGACGTCCCCCAGTGCTCGCTGGACAGCTGCACCGTCGAGGCCAGCAGGGTGGTGCCCACCTGCGCCATCGGCGCGGAGGGCGCGGCCACCTGCGGCGACGGCGACGAGGAATACCCCTGCACCCCGACGAACACGCCGACGGCCAGGACCACGGCCGCGGCCGACGAGGCCACCCAGGTCACGATCCGCGTGCGGCGCCGCCGCCAGCTCACCTTGCCCAGCAACGACGGCAGCAACTGCGGCGACAGCTCCGGCGTCACCGGCGCGGGGCCGGACTCGTGGATCGCGGCCACCTCGTCCCCGCCGAGCTGCGACAGCAGGGCCGGCACACCACTCAGGTCGGCGACGGCCTCGCGGCAGGCCGGGCAGTGCGCCAGGTGCGCCTCGAATTCGCGTCGCTCGCTGGCCGACAACGAGCCCAAAACGTATGCGGCATCCCACATCACGTAGGGATCGTCCGGAGCGCCGATCCCCCGTAGCGGCGTTTTCATGTCATCCATTTCCTCATCACCCTTTAAGCATTCGGAGCCCTCAGCGGGTGACCCCAAGTTCCTGCAGAGTGAGCCGCAACGCCCGCACGGCGTAGTGTAGTCGCGACTTCACGGTTCCCTCGGCGATCCCGAGGTCGGCGGCAATCTGGGCGGTCGTCCATCCGCGGTAATAGGACCGGTCTATGACGGCCCGGTGCTCGGGGGACAGTTGCGCCATTGCGTCGGCGATCAGCAGTTTGTCCAGCGCCGCATTCACCTCGTCCGGGGTGGACCGTTCCGGCGCGCCCGCCTCGTCGGTCGAGCCGACGACGTTGCGGAACCGCGCGCTGCGCCGGTCGTCGATGATCATGTTGCGGGCGACGGTGAACAGCCAGGCCCGCGCCGAGCGCTCGGTGTCCCCGACGACCTCCGGATGCTGCCAGGCCCGCAGCAACGTCTCCTGCACGACGTCCTCGGACTGGCTCGCGTCCCCCGTCAACCGGAGCGCGTACCGCCACAGGACCGCCGCGTGCTCGTCGTAAAGCGCCTTCATCAGGGCGGCTTCGGCAGCCCCGGATGCCCGCCAACCGCCTGCCACACGAGCCACTCGATCACCTCCGACTTCTGATACGAGTCGAATGGCTGTTTAGTTCACCTAAGGCTGTGTCAGGATGCGCGGCCCGGCGTCGGTGACCGCGACGGTGTGTTCCCAGTGCGCCGCACGGGACCCGTCGGAGGTGGTGACGGTCCACTCGTCGTCGAGCACCATGGTCTTGCCCGTCCCGAGGGTCAGCATCGGTTCGATGGCCAGCACCGACCCGGGGGCCAGCAGCGGACCCCGGCCGGGCGAGCCCTCGTTGGGCAGGAACGGGTCCATGTGCATCTGCCGGCCGATGCCGTGCCCGCCGTAGCCCTCCACGATCCCGAAGGCGCGCCCGTGCCGCTCCCGCGCCGCCCGAGTGCCCGTTTCGATGGCGTGCGAGATGTCGGTCAGCCGATTGCCGGGCACCATCGCCGCGATGCCGGCTTCCAGTGATTCCCGGGTGGCGTCGCAGAGGGCCTGGTCGGCGGCGTCGAGCGTGCCGACACCGAACGTGATCGCGGCATCACCATGCCAGCCGTCCAGCACCGCCCCGCAGTCGATGGAGACCAGGTCACCGGGCGCCAGGATCTCCGCGGCCGACGGTATCCCGTGCACCACCCGCTCGTTGATCGACGCGCAGATCGACGCGGGGTATCCGTGGTAGCCGAGGAAGGACGGCACCGCGCCGGCCTCCCGGATCACCGACTCGGCGATCTGGTCCAGGCCCAGGGTCGACACTCCCGCAACCGCGGCCGCCCGCACGGCCTGCAGCGCTGCCGCCACCACCGCCCCCGCCGCAGCCATCGCGTCGAGTTCACCGGCGGTGCGTTGCGGCACGACTTTGCGACTCCGCAGCCGCGCCAGCGGGTTCACGGTTACTTGCCCAGCGCTTGCAGGGCACGGGCGAACACTTCGTCCATCGTGCCGACGGCGTCGACCGTCTTGAGTTCGTCGCGGTAGTACTCCAGCAGCGGCGCGGTCTCGTCGCGGTAGACCTTCATCCGGTTCAGGATGACGTCGTCGGTGTCGTCGGCGCGGCCGCGCGACTTGAGCCGCTGCAGCAGCTCCTCCTGCGAGACCCGGAACTCCAGCACGGCGTCGATGTCGGTGCCCCGGTGCTCGAGCATCTGGTGCAGCGCTTTGGCCTGCTCCGTCGACCGCGGATAGCCGTCCAGGATGAAGCCGTCGGCCGCGTCGGGGTCGTTCAGGCGGTCGTCCACGAGCTGGTTGGTCAGCTCCGAGGGCACCAGGTCACCGGCGTCCAGATAGCGCTTGGCCTCCAGGCCGAGTTTGGTCCCGTTCTCGATATTGCTGCGGAACAGTTCCCCGGTGGAGATTTGCGGGATACCGAGCTTTTCCGAGAGCTTCTGGGCCTGCGTCCCCTTACCCGCCCCGGGCGGTCCCAGTAAAACGACTCTCACTTGAGGAACCCTTCATAGTTGCGCTGCATGAGCTGGCTCTCGATCTGTTTGACCGTATCCAAGCCAACACCAATCATGATCAAAACCGCCGTACCGCCGAACGGCAAATTCTGAACCGCTCCGCCATTGCCGATTTGCAGGAACAAGTTGGGCAGCACGGAGATCGCGCCGAGGTAGATCGAGCCCGGCAGGGTAATTCGGCTCAGCACATAACGCAGGTAATCGGCGGTGGGCTTGCCCGGCCGGATGCCGGGGATGAACCCGCCGAACTTCTTCATTTCGTCGGCACGCTCGTCGGGGTTGAACGTGATCGACACGTAGAAGTACGTGAAGAAAATGATCAGCCCGAAGTAGATGCTGATGTAAATCGGATCGCTGGGGTCGGACAGGTAACTGCCGACGAACTTGTCCCACCAGCTGTTGCCCACACCGCCGCTGCCGCTGCGAATGAGCTGCGTGATCAGGTGCGGAATGTAGATGAGCGACGACGCGAAGATGACCGGGATGACGCCGGCCTGGTTGACCTTGAGCGGCAGGTAGGTCGACGTTCCGCCGTACATGCGCCGGCCGACCATGCGCTTGGCGTATTGCACCGGGATGCGGCGCTGCCCCTGCTCGACGAACACCACGCCGACGATGATGACCAGGGCGGCCACACAGACAGCGGCGAAAATCATCCCGCCGCGGCTGTCCAGGATGGTCTTGCCCTCCGACGGGATGCGTGCCGCGATGCCGACGAAGATCAGCAGCGACATCCCGTTGCCGATGCCGCGCTCGGTGATCAGCTCGCCCATCCACATCACCAGCGCCGCGCCGGCCGTCATCACCATCACGATGACGACCAGCGTGAAGATGCTCTGGTCGGCGATGATGTCCAGCGAGCAGCCCTGCAGCAGCCCGCCGTTAGCCGCCAGGGCCACGATGCTGGTCGCCTGCAGGATGGCCAGCGCGATGGCCAGATAGCGGGTGTACTGCGTCATCTTGGCCTGGCCGGACTGGCCTTCCTTGCGCAGTTCCTCGAACCGCGGGATGACGACGGTGAGCAGCTGCACGATGATGCTCGCGGTGATGTAGGGCATCACCCCCACCGCGAACACCGTCAGTTTCAGCAGCGCGCCGCCGGAGAACAGGTTGATCAGCGAATAGATCTGCCCGGCCGCGCCGCCGCTGGCCTCTTTGATGCACTGCTGGACGTTGGGGAAATTGACGCCGGGGGACGGCAAAGCGGCGCCCAGCCGATAGAGAACGACGATGCCCAGCGTGAAGAGGATCTTCCGTCTCAGGTCGACTGTCCGCAGCGATGAGATGAAAGCCGAAAGCACTCTTCCTCCTGCGAGCCGGGGGTCTCCTGCATTACGCGCCCAACACCCCGCAGGCCAGGACGTACGGCGTCGCGCGTCAAACCGTGTACGAGACTAACAGCTGAGCCGGGTGAGTCGGTCCAGGCCCGTCATCGGGCGACCGATAAATGCACAGGAAGCCGTCAGCGGTTGAGCGTAGAGTGCTCTTGACTCGTTGCGTTCGCTAAGTAAATGGGAGCAGGATGACACGCACTGACCAAGACAGCTGGGACCTGGCCTCCAGCGTCGGTGCCACGGCCACGATGGTCGCCGCGGCGCGCGCGCTGGCCAGCGAGGGCACCGACCCGATCATCGACGACCCGTTCGCGGCGCCGCTGGTGCGGGCCGTGGGACTGGAATTCTTCCGCCGGCTGGTGGACGGCGAGATGACCCGCGCCGATGCGCAGGACGGCGAGCGCGACCTGCAGCTGGAAACGGATTCGATCGCCGTGCGCACCCGCTTCTTCGATGACTTCTTCCTCAACGCCGCCCGCGACGGCATCCGCCAGTCGGTGATCCTGGCCGCCGGCCTGGACGCCCGCGCGTACCGGCTGGGCTGGCCGCCCGGCAGCGTGGTCTACGAGGTCGACCAACCCAAGGTCGTCGAGTTCAAGACCGCCGCGATGGCGCAGCTGGGCGCCACGCCCACCGCCGACCGGCGCACCGTCAGCGTCGACCTCCGCGACGATTGGCCGGAAGCGTTGCGGCGCAGCGGATTCGACCCGACGCAGCCGACATCGTGGAGCGCCGAGGGCCTGCTGATGTACCTGCCGCCCGAAGCCCAGGACCGGCTCTTCGACAACATCACCGAGCTCAGTGCGCCCGGCAGCGTGTTGGCCACCGAATTCCACGGCGACTCCGGGCGGACGATGACCGAACGCGCCCAGCAGTTCAACGAGCGCTGGGCCAACCTGGGCTGCGACATCGACCTGTCCGGGCTGTTCTTCGACGGCGAGCGCAGCAATGTCGTGGACTACCTGACCGGCCGAGGCTGGCGGGTGACCACCCGCGAGCGGCGGGAGTACTTCGCCGACTACGGCCTGGTCTTCCCCGACGACGAGACCTCGCAGCTGCGCAACATCGTCGCGGTCACCGCGACGCTGGGCTGAACGCCGGAGCGGACCCTGGCTTTGCCGTAGCTCAGGCGGGCCGGGCGGAGGGCGCCCGCACCACCATCGGCACGGCGGGGAAGCACCACGCCATCTCGGTGCGCGACTTGCGCAGCGCGGCGGTGCCGTACCCCTTCTTGCGGTGCTCGGGGTGGATCCAGATGCGCACGTTGACCTCGCCGCCCAGCAGCTCGCCGAACACCATCCCCACCTTCTCGCCCGAGTCGACGGCCACGAACCAGGCGGCCTCCTCGTCGTCGAGGCGGGAGAGCGCGGCTCCGATCTCGTCGTCGAGGTTGCCGGCCGGTCCGCCGGAGCCGTCACCGGCGGCGCCCATGTCCTCGGTGCGGGCGGCGAAGATGTCGCGGTCCTTCTCGGCGGAGAAGGGCCGCAGCTCGAGGGTCTCCCCCGAGCTGGCCGGACGCTCGCCGAGGGTGAAGCTGAGTTGTTTGTTCAGGTCCTCGAGTTCGGCCAGGATCTTGCGGCGCGAGTCGATGGT
>NZ_LZJG01000013.1:0-29823 GCF_001667785.1 Mycobacterium sp. E3247
CGAAATCGGCAGCGGCGCCGTCAATCTCGCCGCCTCGGGCGAGCTTACCTTCCGGCGTGTCGCCGCGGCGCTCGGGCGTCCGGTCGTGCGGTTGGGCGTCGAACTGGCCGAGCTGCAACTGGTGCGCGGCGCCGCTTTCATGGATACCGCGCGGTTGCGCGAGCAGTGGGGATTCCGGCCCGCGTGGAATTCCGGTGAATGTGTCGAAGACTTCGCGCTCGCGGTGCGCGGCCGGGTCACCGTGGGTAAGCGGGTGGTGTCGCTGCCCTGGCGGATGGCCACCATCGGCGACCTTCCCTCGGTCGACGCGCCTTCCGAGGACGGGGTGAAACCCGAACGGGCCGGCCCGGCGGGAGATAACGGGGAATTCGACACCCCGATCGACCCGCGCTTTCCGACCTTTCTGGCCACCAATCTGTCGGAGGCGCTGCCCGGCCCGTTCTCGCCGGCGTCGGCCTCGGTGACCGTGCGGGGGCTGCGTGCCGGCGGCGTGGCCATCGCCGAGCGGCTGCGGCCCGGCGGCATCATCCAGCGCGAAATCGCCATGAGGACCGTCGCCGTGTTCGCGCACCGACTCTACGGGGCCATCACCTCCGCGCACTACATGGCCGAAACCGTACCGTTCGCCAAGCCGGCGACGATCGTCAGCAACAGTGGATTCTTCGGCCCGAGCATGGCGTCGTTGCCGATCTTCGGTGACCAGCGCCCGCGTACCGAAACCGGCCGTATCCGCAAGCAACTGAGGACCGTTCGCAACATCGGCGTGTTCGGGGTCAACCTCATCGGCCTGTCGGCCGGCTCGTCCAGGGACACCGACGAATTCGTCGCCGATGTCGATCGCCTGGAGCGCCTGGGTGACGACGTCGCCGGGCTGGACGATCGCCGGCTGCTCAGCCTGATCACGTTGGCGCGCGACGATGTGGTGCACGGCTGGGTGCTGGCGTCGGCGTCGTTCATGCTGTGCGCCGCGTTCAACGTCCTGCTGCGCGGTTTATGTGGGCGAGACACCGCCGCGCCGGCGGGGCCGGAATTGGTCAGTGCGCGGTCGGTCGAGGCAATGCAGCGGTTGGTCCTTGCCGCGCAACGCGATCCGAAAGTGACAGCGCTGCTGGCCGAACCGGGGGATCGGCTGGGCAAGCTGGCGGTCGAGGCGCCAAAGTTCCACGCCGCCGTACTGGCCGAGCTGGCGCTGATCGGGCATCGCGGCCCGGCCGAACTCGAGATGCGGTCGATCAGCTACGCCGACGATCCCGAGTTGCTGGTCCGGATGGTGACCAGAGCGATGAGCGCCCCGCCGGCGCCCCAGCCGCGGCGCCCCCGGATTCCGCTGCACGCCAAGCCGATCGCGCAGCTCGCGGCCCGACAGCTCCGCGACCGCGAAGTCCGTCGCGACAAGGTGGTACGGGCCAACTGGGTGCTCCGCAACCTGATGCGTGAGTACGGGCGCCGACTGGTCGAGGCCGGAACCCTCGATACCGCCGATGACGTGTTCTACCTGCTCGTCGACGAGCTCGATGCGCTGCCGGCCGACGTCGGGGCGCTGGTGACCCGACGCCGGGCCGAACAGCGCAGGCTGGTCGCCGTGGTCCCGCCGACGGTGTTCAGCGGGAGCTGGCAACCCACCGAGACCACGTCGGCAGCCCTCGCCAGCGGGGAGACCCTGCGCGGGGTCGGTGTGTGCGGGGGCAAGGTGCGCGGCCGGGTGCGGATCGTGCGTCCCGAGACCATCGACGACCTGCAGCCCGGCGAGATCCTCGTCGCGGAGGTCACCGACGTCGGATACACCGCGGCATTCTGCTACGCCGCGGCCGTGGTGACCGAGCTCGGCGGCCCGATGTCACACGCCGCCGTGGTGGCCCGCGAGTTCGGCTTCCCTTGTGTGGTGGACGTGCAGGGAGCCACCAAGTCGTTGCCGCCCGGGGCGCTGATCGAGGTCGACGGGGCGACAGGCGAAATCCGGCTGCTGGAACTCTGATTTCACCGGGCAACGTCTAGTTGTTGGGCCAGAAGACGGTGATTTCGCCCAACAAGTCGACGCTGGGCCCCGTCCGGGCAGTCACGCTTCAGGCGCTGGGCTCCGAAATCCGCAAAGCGGCGCGGGCGGGCAACGCAACGGTTTCCGCTCGGTATTCGACACGGCATCGATCACAAGGGCGACGTAGCGTCGCCAGCCGTCGCTGTCCGGGTCCATCGTCGGCAGCACCGCGTAGAGCATCGCGACCAGACGCGGAAGGTCATCGGCAACCAGGTCCGCGCGGACCAGTCCGGCCCGCTGGCCCCGGCAGGCCAGCTCGTAGAGGGCTTCGTTGAGTGAGTCCGAGATGTCGGCGGTCAGCGACCCGGCCCGGTGCGCGGCGGTCAGCAGGTGTCGTTCGCGGGCCCCGAGTCCGATTGCCGCTTCGATCAATTGGTGCAGGCCGCGCAGTGGGTCGGCCATGCGCCGCGCGTCTTCGATCGCCGGCGTGAGGTACTCGGCGACGCTTTGGTCCAGGGCCGCCCGGACCAGGTCGGCCTTGGCCGGGAACCTGCGGTAGAGCGTTCGTTCGCCGACTCCGGCGCGACGGGCGACGGCTTCGATGGGCGCATCCGGTCCCAACTCGCCGTAGACGGCCCGCGCGGCGCGCAGGATGCGCTCGGCGTTGCGCGCCGCGTCCGCCCGCAACGGCCGGTCTTCCACCGTTGTCATCCGCACAGCGTAACTGACGGTTGACTGCCACCTCTCCGGCTTCTACGCTCCGTAGAACTGACAGATGACTGACACTTAAAGCGGAAGCGCCGATATGTCAATGATTTCCGAGACGGATCTTCCCGTCATACCCGCCCGGCGGGATGCCGGATGCCCGCTTCATCCGCCGGCCGACTTCGTGCGCTGGCGTCAGGAACCCGGACTGCGACGGGCGATGTACCACGGGCGGCCGGCCTGGGTGGTGAGCCGCTACCACGACATCAGGGCGGCGCTGCTGGATCCGCGCCTGTCCGCGGACACCATCCCGGCCGCCATGAAACCGACAAGCACGGACAACACCCCGGTGATGTTCGCGCGGGTCGACGACCCCGAGCATCATCGATTGCGGCGCATGCTGACCGGTGATTTCACCTTCAGGCGTTGCGAAAGGATGCGGCCGCAGATCCAGGAATTGGTAGATCAGCACCTCGATGCGTTGATCGACAACGGGCCGCCCGCTGACCTGGTCCGCGACTTCGGCTTGCCGGTGCCCTCACTGGTGATCGCGTTGCTGCTGGGCGTGCCGTCCGAAGACCTGCCGTTCTTCCAGCACCACTCCACGCGTGGGCTGGAGTGGACCACGACCGACGAGCAACGGGCCGAATCCTTCGGGGCGATGTATGCCTACATCCAGGAGCTGGTCGATCGCAGGGCCGACGATCCCGGCGATGACCTGATCAGCCGCCTGGTCACCGGCTACGTCGCGACCGGGCAGCTCACCCGCGAGACCGCCGCCATGACCGGCGTCGTCATGATGCTGGCCGGCCACGAGACCAGCGCCAACATGATCTCGCTGGGAACGGTTGCGCTGCTTGAGCATCCGGACGTGTTCGCTCGGCTTGGCACGACCGACGACCATGGCGTGGTCGTCAACATCGTCGAGGAGCTCATGCGCTATCTCAGCATCGTGCACAGCCAGGTGGATCGAGTGGCGACCGAGGACTTCACCCTCGGCGGCCAGCCGATCCGCGCCGGAGACATGGTGTTGATGAATCTGCCCGCCGGCAACTGGGACGCCGACTTCGTCGACCATCCCGACGTCTTCGACGCCGACCGAAACACTCGCGGGCACTTGGGTTTCGGCTACGGCGTGCACCAATGCATCGGCCAAAACCTTGCCCGGGTGGAAATGCAGGTCGCCTTCGCCACGCTGGCGCGGCGCCTGCCCGGGCTGAAACTGGCGCTACCGGCCGACGAGCTGAAGTTCAAGGAAGCCGACATCTACGGGATGAAGGAGCTTCCGGTCACCTGGTGAGAACGCCTTGCGGCGGCGAGCATCGCCCGGACACTCAGCAGGTGAACGCCGCGCCGACGCCGTCCGGCGCGGGCCCTGGTCGTAGACAACCGTACGGCTCGATGCCCGCGGGGCTCAATCGGGCGGCCGACTGGTGGGCGTAGTTCACGCAATACAGCCCGGATTGATCGGCGCGGCAACGATAGTCACCGAATGACAGCGAATCACCGTTTGCCAGCTCCGAACCGCTGCCGTTGAGGAACGGACCGGGATCGGCGCGCGACGCACCGACTTGCAGGTTCTGGCCGTCGAAGCTCACCCAACCGCCCTGCCAGCCGCCGTAGGACGTCGGCGGCGCGGGCGGTGGATTGGTCAGGCTGACCAGGCAGAGCAGCGCGCCGCCGGTGTGTTTGGAATCGGTCACGCAGGAGGCTTTGCCGGCCGCCGCGGTGAAGGCGATGTCGTCGCCGAGTGGCGTGGTCGCACCGTCGCGAATCGCGTTGTGATAGCGACCGGGGTCCGCGGCATGGCCGGCTTCGATCCACGCGATGACGTCGGAGATCGGCGCCCCGGGAGCGGGCGCGCCGTTCGGGGCCGGCGGTTTGGCGCCCGACGAAGTGGTGGCGGCGCCCGCGGAGGTCCGACTTTGCTGCGCCTGACCGCCGACGGTGTGGGAACACCCGGCGACCAGTAACGACGCTGCCAGCAGCGCGGCGATCCGCATCCCGTCAGGCTAACCGCCACGCGCCGAAAATAAGGCGCTGCGCGCGCGTTACGCCCGTGGTGTCCGCTAACGTCGGGTTATGCACCAGCGCACTGTGCGCGCACGCACGACGATCGGGACTGTGGAAGGCTTCACCCGCGACGGCGTCCACCGTTGGCGATCCATCCCGTACGCGCGCCCACCGGTCGGGCCCCTGCGCTTGCGGGCGCCGCGGCCGGCGCAACCGTGGTCGGGTGTGCGGCACTGCCATGGCTTCGCCAACTGCGCACCCCAGCAGCGGCGGTACACCATGCTCGGGGTCGGCCGCTACCAGCCGATGGGGGAGGACTGCCTCACCCTCAACGTCGTCACCCCCGAAATCCCGGCCGAAGAGCCGCTGCCCGTCATGGTTTTCATCCACGGCGGCGGCTACATCCTGGGTAGCTCCGCCACGCCGCTGTACGACGGCGCGGCGTTGGCGCGCCGCGGCTGTGTGTACGTGTCGGTGAACTACCGACTGGGTGCGTTGGGTTGCCTGGACCTGTCGTCGCTTTCGACGCCCGACATCACCATCGACAGCAACCTGTTCCTGCGCGACCTGGTGATGGCGTTGCGCTGGGTGAAAGACAACATCTCCGCGTTCGGCGGCGACCCGGACAAAGTCACGATCTTCGGGGAAAGCGCCGGCGCGCACATCACCGCTACCCTCTTGGCGGTGCCGGCCGCCGAAGGGCTGTTCGCCCGGGCCATTGCGGAAAGCCCGGCCTCCGGGATGGTTCGGTCGCGAGAGACCGCCGCGGAATTCGCGACGCGCTTCGCCGCAATATTGGGCGCGCGGCCGCAGGACGCCGCCGAGGCACTGATGCAGGCGTCCCCGGCGCAACTGGTGGACGCCCAGCACCGGTTGATCGACCAAGGCATGGAGGACAGGCTCGGCGCGTTCCCGATCGGCCCGGTCGCCGGCGACGACGTCGTGCCCCTTGATCCCGTCGAGGCGATCCGTGGTGGCCGTGCGCACCGGGTGCCGCTCATCGTGGGCACCAACGCCGAAGAGGGCCGCCTGTTCACCCGCTTCCTCAAAATGCTGCCGACCAATCAAGCGATGATCGAAGAACTGCTGGCCGACACGGAACCCGCTGCGCGCGAACGCATCACCGCCGCCTACCCGGATTACCCCGCGCCCTCGGCATGCATCCAGCTCGGCGGTGACTTCGCGTTCGGCTCGGCGGCCTGGCAGATCGCCGAGGCCCACAGCGCACACGCGCCCACCTACCTCTACCGGTACGACTACGCGCCGCGCACGTTGCGCTGGTCGGGCCTGGGCGCCACTCATGCCACCGAGTTGCTGGCCGTCTTCGACGTCTACCGCACCCGATTCGGCGCCCTGCTGACCGCCGCGGCCGATCGCCGCGCCGCGTTGCGGGTGAGCAACCAGGTGCAACGGCGGTGGCGGGCCTTCAGCCACTCCGGTGCGCCGGGCGAGGACTGGCCCACCTACACCACCGCCGACCGTGCCGTCATGGTCTTCGACCGCAAGAGCCGCGTCGAGTTCGATCCACATCCGCACCGGCGGATTGCCTGGGATGGCTTCTCCCTGGCGCGGTGACCTGGCACGCTGACCCCATGCATGCCGACATCGCGCAAGTCATCGAACGCCCGGGAGATCTCACCGCCGAATGGCTGACCACGGCGATCGGCGCCGGACCCGTCGCCGACTTCGCCGTGGAGCGCATCGGCACCGGACAGATGAGCGAGTGCTACCGCATCCGGCTCACCTACGCCGACGGCGCGGCGGGCCCCGGCCGGCCCGCGTCCGTCGTGCTCAAGGTGGCGGCCACCGACCCGGTGAGCCGACAGACGGGGCTGGCCCTGGGCCTCTACGAACGGGAGGTTCGGTTCTACGGCGACATAGCGCCACGCCTGGGTGGGCCGATCGCGCCGTGCTACCACGCGGCCGTCGATACCTCGACGGGTGCGTTCGATCTCCTGCTGGGCGATGCCGGGCCCGCGATCGTCGGCGACGAAATCGCCGGCGCGACAGCCGAACAGGCGCACCTGTGCGTCGTCGAGCTGGGGCGGCTGCACGGCCCGCTGCTCGGCGACACGGTGCTGGCCGAAGCGCCGTGGCTGAACCGTGATTCGCCGCTCACCCAGGCGATGATCGCCCCGCTGTACGCCGGGTTCATCGACCGCTACGGAGACCAGATCGCGCCGGAACACCGCATGGTCTGCGAACGTCTGGTCGCGTCCTTCGACGGGTACCTGGCCCAAGAAGGGGCGCCGGAGCGCATCCAGGGCCTGATGCACGGTGACTACCGGTTGGACAACCTGCTGTTCGGGACAGCCGGGGCGGACCGTCCGTTGACGGTCGTCGATTGGCAGACGGTGTCCTGGGGGCCGGCCCTGACCGACCTGTCGTATTTCCTCGGCTGCGCGTTGCCCACCCCGGATCGCCGTGAGCACTACGACGCGCTACTTCGGGCTTACCACGAGGCGCTCGGGCCGACGGCGCCCCTTTCGCTCGCCGACGTCGCCGAAGGCGTGCGCCGGCAGAGCTTTTTCGGCGTGATGATGGCGATCGTGTCCTCGATGCTGGTGGAGCGGACCGAGCGCGGCGACCGGATGTTCATGACGATGCTGCAACGACACTGTGATCACGTGCTCGACACGGATGCGCTGGCGACGCTGCCCGTCGCGCAGACGCCCCAACCATTGCGGCCTTCGGAGGAGGACGAATCCGCGCACGCGCCGACCGCCGAGCCGCTGTGGAGCGAAAGCTGGTACGCCGACTTCGCCGATGTGGAACAGGGATTGGGCGGCTGGTTCCGCCTTGGCCTGATCGCCAACGAGCGGACCGCGTGGGTGCACGCGCTGCTGTGCGGCCCAGATATGGCGACCGTCGCCCTGGACGCGCGGGTGCCGCTGCCGGCGGACCCGTGGGAAATATCCACCGACTCCTTCGAACTCGGCCACGCCGCGACGGCGCCGCTGCAGTCCTACCGCATCGACCTGCGGGCGCGGGCTCAGGCCTATGCCGATCCGTCGGCGTTGTTGCGCGGGGAGGCCGGCACCCCCATCGAGATGACGATGAACCTGGTGTGGGCCACCGACGGTGTCCCCTACAAGTACCGCTTGACGACGCGCTATGAGATTCCGTGCCGGGTCTCGGGAACCGTCACTATCGGCGACACCGGCTACCGGGTCGAGTCGGTTCCCGGGCAGCGCGACCATTCCTGGGGTGTGCGCGACTGGTGGAGCATGGACTGGATCTGGAGCGCGCTGCACCTCGATGACGGCACCCACCTGCACGGGGTGAACATCCGCATTCCCGGCGCGCCGTCCTTCAGCATCGGCTACGCGCAGGGCGCCGACGGCGACGTCACCGAGCTGCAGACGGTCGACTCACGAGAGTCCTTTGGCGCCAACGGCTTACCGCTGAAGGCCACGCTGACCCTGGAGCCGGGCGACATCACCGCGGACATCGATGTTTGCGGGCACGCGCCGGTGCGCCTGACCGCGGCCGACGGGCGGGTCAGCCAGTTCCCGCGGGCCTGGGCCACCGTCAACACCCTCGACGGTCGCCGCGGGGTCGGCTGGGTGGAGTGGAACCGCAACCTCCCCGCAGAAACCGAGTGAGCGGACCGGCGCCCGTCGTGGTGATGGGCGTCTCGGGATCGGGCAAGTCGACCGTGGGAACCGCGCTCGCGCAACGCTTGCGGGTTCCCTTCGTCGACGCAGACACGCTGCACCCGCGGGCCAATATCGCCAAGATGGCGGCCGGTGAGCCGCTCGACGACGACGACCGCTTTCCCTGGCTGGATCGCGTCGGCGAGTGGTTGGCCGCGCACCGCGGCGGCGGGGTGGCGAGTTGTTCGGCGCTCAAGCGCAAGTACCGCGACCAGTTGCGCGGGCACTGCCCGCAGGTCGAATTCCTTCACCTCGCCGGTTCGCCGGCGCTCATCAGCGGCCGACTGGCCGCCCGGACGGGTCACTTCATGCCGGCCACCCTGTTGCGCTCGCAATTCGACGCGCTGGAACCGCTCGCCGCGGAGGAGTGCGGCACGACCGTCGACGCCGGCCGAGACGTCGACGCGATCGTCGACGCGTTCCTGACGGGGCGGACGCCCTAGCCGACGGCCGATTCGCTCACGAGGAAAGCTTGCGGCGACCCGTCTTGACCTGCTCACCGAGCCGCTCGCGGGCGGTGTCCGCCAGGTAGCCACCGCGAGCGCGGGCGGTGTCGGCCAGGTAGCTGCCACGCGCGCGGGCGGTGTCGGCGAGATCCTCGCCCCGATCCAGCGCCGTGCTCGCCAGTTCCTCCCCGCGCTTGCGCGCCTTCTTGGCCAGCTTCTCACTGCGCTTGCGGGCCTTCTTGGCCAGCGGCGCGGCCCAGTCGGCGGCGTCATCGGCGAACTCTTCCCCGCGCTTCTGCGCCTTCTTCACCAGCGGCGCGGCACGCTCGGCGGCCTCTTCGGCGAGTTCTTCGCCGCGCTTGCGGGCCTTCTTGGCCAGCGGCTTGCCGCGCTCGGCGGCCGTGCTGGCGAATTCGCGCCCGCGCTCGAGCGCGGCCTCGGCGTAGGGCGCGCCCCGTTCGGCGGCTGTGCTGGCCAGTTCGCGGCCACGTTCGGCGCCGACCTGCAGGCCGTGCACGATCTTCTCGCCCAACTCCGCAAAGTCGGTATCGAACGCGGAGTCATCTGACCCCGGTAGCGCCGACGACACTCGCTCCGAGAGCCGCTCGGCCGCCCGGCGCCCCCGCCACCCGAGCGACGGCTTGCCCGCCGTATCGGCGGACGCGATCAACAACCCGCCGACCAGGCTGAGGTCGGTGAGGAACTGCTGGCGCTTCTGGGCTTTGGCCTGCGGATCGCTCTCGTTCCAGAACGAGTGCGCACCGAGGTTGGCGGGCAGCACCGTGACCGCGAGCGCGGCCGAGGCGACGCGGGGCAGCTTGCCGGTGGCAAGCAGCAGGCCTCCGCCGATCTGGACGGCCGCGGTGATTTGCGCGAACGTCTCGGGGTCGCTCGGGATGTTGCCGCTCACCGAATCCGGCAGCGCCTGCAAACCATCCACCGCGGGCGCGGCGGCCGCCGCGGCCGATTTGGGATTGAGCAGGGAATTGACTCCTTGGCCGATGAACGCCACTGACAGCAACGGGCGCGCGATTCTCCGGATCACCATGGCCGGTGGATTACCCGACTGGTTCGCGGACAAACCGCCCCGCCCATCCGCGCAGCTGAAGCGCCATGCCGGGCCACACCGATAGGGTGAGACCCGTGAGGGCGTTGATCATCGTCGACGTGCAAAACGATTTCTGCGAGGGTGGTTCGCTTCCGGTGGCCGGCGGCGCCGCCGTCGCGCCCGCCATCAACGCCTATCTGGCCGGCGAGCCGGGCTATCAGCACGTGGTAGCAACCCAGGACTTCCACATCCAGCCGGGCGACCATTTCTCCGACCGGCCGGATTACTCGTCGTCGTGGCCCCCGCACTGCATCGCGGGAAGCTCAGGCGCGGAGCTTCGGCCCGACCTGGACACCAGCCGGATCGAGGCGGTGTTCCGCAAGGGCGCCTATGCCCCGGGCTACAGCGGCTTCGAGGGCGTCGAACAGAACCAGACCCCACTACTGGACTGGCTGCGGCAACGCGGGGTCGACGCCGTCGACGTGGTCGGCATCGCCACCGACCAGTGCGTCCGTCGGACCGCGGAGGATGCCGCGCGGGCAGGCCTGTCCACCCGGGTGCTGGTGGACCTGACGGCGGCCGTCTCGCCGGAGTCGGCCGCCGAGGCACTGAAGGAAATGCGGTCCGCGGGCGTCGAGCTGGTTGGGGGACCGTGATGGGAGCGACACCGGCGCGGGAGGCGCTGCTGGCCGCCGTCGAGCGATCGCCGCGCGCGGCCGCCGCGCACGACCGCGCCGGGTGGGTGGCCCTGTTCACCGACGAGGCCCGGGTAGAGGACCCGGTCGGGTCGCGGCCGCACATCGGGCACGAACAGATCGGCCGCTTCTATGACACCTTCATCGCCCCGCGTGAGATCACCTTTCACCGCGACCTCGATATCGTTTTCGGGACCGTGGTGCTGCGTGATCTCGAGCTCGAAGTGGCGATGGGCCCGCGGGTTACCATGTACATTCCCGCGTTCTTGCGCTATGACCTGCGAGACCTCAACGGGCAGTGGCGGATTGAGAATCTGCAGGCCTACTGGGAACTGCCCGCGATGATGCTGCAATTCCTGTCAAGCGGTCCGCGCGCGGTATCGCCGGCCCTGCAACTGTCACGCGGCCTGCTGGGCAATCAGCGGCTGCGGGGCATGGCCGGCTTCCTCACGGGGTTCCGGCGGGTGGGCGCGGGGCGCAAGAAACTCGCGGACGCGTTCTTGCGCGCCGCCGCGCGGCGCGATCACAACGCAGCGGCGCGGGCCCTCTCGGCAAGCGCGACAATAACTCTCGGCGACCACGAGGCTCTCGATCTGGCCGAGCTCGCCGTTCAACTGGACGGCGCCACTCCGACGAAGACGATCGGCGCGGGCCCCACGGTGACGATCTCGGTCAACTGCGGCCATGGGCGTGGCATCCTGTTCGCCGACATGGGATGGCGGGGCGGCACCATCGACCGGATCCGGTATTTTCCCGGCTGACCCGGTCAACGCGACACCAGCAGCGCCAGTGAGGCCATCGACATGCACAGGTATGCCCCGGGAAACGCGATGTTGTACAGCACGTGGGCCCGCAGGTGCGCCACGACGGCGCCGACGAAGAACAGCACCAGGCCGGTGGCGGCCGCGATTCCCAAGGCGCGCAACCCCATCAGACCCACGACCAGCCCGATCGCGCCGGCCAACTTGACCGCGCCCAGCGCCGGCAACCACGAACGCGGCACGCCCACTTCAGCCGAGTTCGCCAGGACGAATCCCGCGGGGATGAGATCGGCCACGGCGATTCCGGCGGTGATGGCGGCGGTCACCAGCGTGATCACCACGTACGCGGTGTTCATCTGTGCCAAACCCCCGCGGGGCAGCTGGTTTTGCAATGGCGATCCGGATGGTCGCCGCGCGCTTGGTGGCGCACAATCGACAAGGTCATGATGCTGGTCTCCTTTGCAACAGAGAGCTCGACGGACGCGGTCATTCTCTTGACGGCTCCTGTGCGGAAAAGGTGACCCATGGGCGCCCCGGAAAATCTGGCCGATCTCGCGCAGCGTTTCGACGCCGACCGGCGACACCTGAGGTCCGTCGCGTTCCAGCTGCTGGGCTCGGTGGCCGACGCCGACGACGCGGTTCAGTCGGCGTGGCTCAAGGCCAGCTGCGCCGATTTCGGCGCGGTCGACAACCTCACCGGCTGGTTTACCACGATCACCGCGCGCGAGGCCGTCGACCAGCTCCGGGTGCGCAAGAGACGGGCCGAACAACCGCTCGCCACCACCGACGAGCTGGACCGGCTGACCGCAACCACATCTGCGCCCGCGGACGAGGACGCGTTGTTGACCGAGTCGGTGAGCGACGCGCTGCTCGTGGTCCTCGACCGGCTCTCACCGGCGCAGCGCGTCGCGTTCGTGCTGCATGACCTGTTCGCGGTGCCCTTCGAAGAGGTCGCCACCGCGTTGAACCGGTCGCCGGACGCCGCGAAGAAGCTGGCAAGCCGGGCGCGGGGGCGGCTGCAGGCGGAGCCGGATGGCCCGCCCGCGCACGCGGCCAAGCACCTCGAGATCGTCGAAGCGTTTCTCGCGGCGTCCCGCGGCGGTGACATCGCCGCCCTGCTCCAGCTGCTGGCGCCGGACGTGGTCCGCACGGTGGATCGCGCGCTGGTTCCTGACGACGTGCCGACCGAGGTGCGCGGCGCCACACGGGTCGCGGAGGAGACCCGCCGATTCGCTCAGCGTGCGCGCGCCGGTGTTGTCATGCTCATCGACGGGGCGCCCGGCGTCGTGATCGCCCCACACGGGCGGGCGCAGGCGCTGTTGCTGATCGATGTCGGGCCCGACGACCGCATCCGCGCGATCGACATCATCGGGGATCGCGACCGCATCGGCCGGGCCGTTCTGGCTTTGCCGAGCCGGCCGATCCGGCAACACCACAGCCGCATCGGGTACCAAGGAGATCAGACACCACCGGCCGGGCGGCCGGCAACGGGGCGAGAACGGGAGCACCATGCTCGATAAGCCGTTCGGGCGGCGCGGCCTGCTGCGCGGCGCCGGCGCGCTCACCGCGGCATCGCTGGCGCCGTGGGCCGCCGGCTGCGCTCCCGAAGAAGACTCGTTGACGTTCTTCTTCGCGGCCAACCCCGACGAACGTGATGCCAGGCTCCGCATCGTGAACGAGTTCGAGCGCCGCCACCCGGACATCAAGGTTCGCCCCGTGCTTTCGGCCCCGGGCGTGATGCAGCAGCTGTCGACGTTCTGCGCCGGCGGCAAGTGCCCGGATGTCTTGATGGCCTGGGATCTCACGTACGCCGAGCTGGCCGCCCGGGGCGTGCTGTTGGACCTCAACACCATGCTGTCGGGCGATCGGGCCTTCGCGGCCGAACTGAAGTCGGACGGCGTCGCGACGCTGTACGACAGCTTCGCCTTCAACGGCGGCCAATACGCGCTCCCGGAGCAATGGTCCGGGAACTACCTGTTCTACAACAAGCGATTGTTCGCCGAGGCCGGGGTGCCGCCGCCGCCCAGAACGTGGCAGCAGCCGTGGAGCTTCGCCGAATTCTTGAACACCGCCACCGCGCTCACCAAGCGCGACCGCTCCGGTCGGGTGACCCAGTGGGGTTTCGTGAACATGTGGTTCTCGTACTATTCGGCCGGGCTGTTCGCCATGAACAACGGCGTGCCGTGGTCCACCCCGCTGAAGAACCCGACCCACTTCAACTTCGGCGACGACGCGTTCATCGAGGCGGTGCAGTTCTACGCCGACCTGGCCAACAAGCACAGGGTCGCGCCCAATGCCTCCGAGGTGCAATCGATGTCCACGCCCGACCTGTTCGCGGCCGGCCGGGCGGCGATGGCGATGGGCGGCCACTGGCGGTACCAGACCTTCATCCGGGCCGACGGCCTGGATTTCGACGTCACACCGTTGCCGGTGGGTCCGCGCCGGCAGGGCCAGCCCGCCCACTCCGACATTGGTTCCACCGGGCTGGCCATCTCCGCGTCCAGCCGGCGCAAGGAGCAGGCATGGGAATTCGTGAAATTCGCGACCGGTCCCGTCGGGCAGGCGCTGATCGGTGAATCCAGCCTTTTCGTGCCGGTGCTGCAATCCGCGCTCAATTCGCCCGGTTTCGCCAAGGCCCACCGGAACGTTGGCAACCTCGCCGTGCTCACGCAAGGGCCGGCGTATTCCGAAGGGCTTCCGGTCACCCCGGCATGGGAGAAGATCGTCGCCTTGATGGACCGCAGCTTCGGGCCGGTGCTGCGTGGCTCGCGGCCCGCGACATCCCTGACCGGCCTGTCGCCCGCCATCGACGAGGTGCTGCGCACCCCATGACCTCCCTCGACACCAGCCAGGCCCCCAGCCGCATCACCCGCAAGCCCGTCAACGGCGCGGGCCCTTGGCGACGGCGCGCCCGGGCCGGCCGCCTCTTCGTGGCGCCGAACCTGGCCGCCGTCGCGGTGTTCATGCTGTTTCCGCTCGGGTTCTCGCTGTACATGAGCTTCCAGCGGTGGGACGTCTTCAGGCCGCCGAAGTTCGTGGGGCTCAAGAACTTCCACGACCTGTTCACCTCGGATCCGCTCTTTGCGATCGCCATCCGCAACACCGTCATCTTCACCCTCGGAACGGTCGTGCCGACCATCGTCGTCAGCCTCGTCGTGGCCGGCGTGCTGAACCGAAAAGTCAGGGGAATCGGCATATTCCGCACCATCGTCTTTCTGCCCCTGGCGATCTCGTCGGTGGTCATGGCGGTGGTGTGGCAGTTCGTGTTCAACACCGACAACGGGTTGCTCAACATCATGCTGGGCTGGGTCGGCATCGGCCCGGTCCCGTGGCTCGTCGATCCCCGGTGGGCGATGGCCTCGCTGTGCATCGTCAGTGTGTGGCGCAGCGTGCCGTTCGCCACCGTCATCCTGCTCGCGGCGATGCAGGGCGTTCCCGAGACCGTCTACGAGGCGGCCCGAATCGACGGGGCGGGCGAGATCCGGCAGTTCGTGTCCATCACGGTCCCGCTGATCCGCGGGTCGATATCATTTGTGGGCGTCATCTCGATCATCCACGCGTTCCAGGCGTTTGACATGGTCTACGTCCTCAACGGTGCCAACGGCGGCCCCGAAACCGCCACCTATGTCCTGGGCATCATGCTGTTTCAGCACGCGTTCTCCTTCCTGGAATTCGGGTACGCGTCCGCGCTGGCATGGGTGATGTTCGCCATCTTGCTGGTGTTGACCGTGGTGCAGCTGCGGATCACCCGGCAACGGTCCTGGGAGACGTCTCGTGGCCTCAGCTGAACGGTTGTTCACCCGCCATGTCGTTCGTGGTGTGCTCGTCTACACCGCGCTCGTCGGGATCGCGTGGTGCTGGTTGTTCCCGATCGCCTGGGCGGTGTCCGGCTCGTTGAAGAGGGAAGGCGAGATCACCGAGCCGAGGCTGTTTCCGGCGCACCCGCGGTGGTCCAACTACGCCGAGGTGTTCTCATTGATGCCGTTCGCGCGAATGTTTTTCAACACCGTGCTGTACGCCGGCTGCGTGACCGCCGGGCAGGTGTTCTTCTGCTCTCTGGCCGGATACGCGTTCGCCCGGCTGCAATTTCGCGGCCGCGACACGCTGTTCGTGCTGTACCTGGGCACCCTGATGGTGCCGCTGACCGTGACCGTGATCCCGCAGTTCATCCTGATGCGGACCGTCGGGTGGGTCGACACCCCCTGGTCGATGATCGTGCCGGGCTTGTTCGGCAGCGCATTCGGCACTTACCTGATGCGCCAGTTCTTTCGGACGCTTCCGACCGACCTGGAGGAGGCGGCGATCCTCGACGGCTGTTCGCCGTGGCAGATCTACTGGCGAATCCTGCTGCCCCACGCCCGACCCGCCGTGATGGTGCTGGCGGTGCTCACCTGGGTCAACGTCTGGAACGACTTCCTGTGGCCGCTGCTGATGCTCCAGCGCAACAGCCTGGCCACCCTGACGCTGGGCCTGGTACGGCTGCGGGGCGAGTATGTCGCGCGCTGGCCGATCATCATGGCGACCTCGATGGTGATCATGCTGCCGTTGGTCATCATCTATGCGGTCGCGCAGCGCTCGTTCGTGCGGGGTATCGCCGTCACGGGACTCAACGGTTAAGCCCATGGCCTCGGTAACTTTTGAGCAGGCGACCCGCCGCTACGCCGGAGCTGATCGCCCGGCCCTGGACAGCCTCGATCTGGAGGTCGGCGACGGCGAGTTCGTCGTTCTGGTCGGTCCCTCGGGGTGCGGCAAGACCACCTCGCTGCGAATGGTCGCGGGGCTCGAGACGCTGGATTCGGGGCGCATCCGGATCGGGGACCGCGACGTCACCACCGTCGACCCCAAGGACCGCGACGTCGCGATGGTGTTCCAGAACTATGCGCTCTACCCACACATGACGGTCGCGCAGAACATGGGCTTCGCCCTGAAGATCGCCAAGACACCGAAGGCCGAGATCCGGGAGCGTGTCCTAGACGCGGCGAAACTGCTTGACCTGCAGCCATATCTGGACCGCAAGCCCAAGGACCTCTCCGGCGGGCAACGCCAGCGGGTGGCGATGGGACGCGCGATCGTGCGCCGCCCGCAGGTCTTCCTGATGGACGAACCGCTGTCAAACCTCGATGCCAAACTGCGCGTGCAAACCCGCAACCAGATCGCGGCCCTGCAACGGCGGCTCGGCACCACCACCGTCTACGTCACCCACGATCAGGTCGAGGCGATGACCATGGGCGACCGGGTCGCGGTCCTGCGCGACGGCGTGCTGCAACAGTTCGCCGCGCCGCGCGAGCTGTACCGCAACCCGGTCAACGTCTTCGTCGCGGGTTTCATCGGGTCGCCGGCGATGAACCTGTTCACCCTGCCGATCGTCGATTCCGCGGTGTCGCTGGGGGATTGGCCCATCCCGCTGCCCGGGCAGCTCGTCGCCACCGCGAGCGAGGTGGTCGTCGGCGTCCGCCCCGAGCATTTCGAACTGGGCGGCCAGGGTGTCGAGATGGAGGTCGATGTGGTCGAGGAGCTCGGGGCGGACGCCTACCTCTACGGCCGAATCACGGGCTCCGGCAAGGTCATCGATCAGCCCGTCGTCGCGCGTGCCGACGGGCGTCGGCCCCCGGAGAAGGGCAGCCGGGTGCGCCTGCACCCGGAACCGGGGCACCTGCACTTCTTCGGTGTGGACGGCCGGCGAATTTGTTGAGGGGGTGAGGCGATGGAGGCGGCCGTGAGCGGGTCCCGCGCCGATCTGGTGTGTGAAGGCGGCGGCGTCCGGGGAATCGGGCTGGTCGGCGCGGTCGATGCGCTCTCCGAGGCCGGCTACCGGTTTCCGCGGGTTGCGGGTAGCAGCGCGGGCTCGGTCGTCGCGTCGCTGGTGGCCTCGCTACAGGCCGCGGGCGAGCCGCTGAGCCGGCTCGCGGAGATCATGCGGACCATCGACTACCGGAAGTTCCTGGATCGCAGCGTGATCGGCGAGGTGCCTCTGATCGGTGGGGCATTGTCGCTGTTGGTGTCCGACGGTGTCTACCGTGGCGCCTACTTGGAACGCCTGCTGGCCGGCCTGCTCGCTGACTTGGGCGTGCGGACGTTCGGCGACCTGCGCACGGGCGAGGAGCCGGACCAGTTCGCCTGGTCGCTGGTCGTCACGGCCAGCGACCTGTCCCGGCGCCGGCTGGTGCGCATCCCGTGGGACCTCGGCTCCTACGGCATCGACCCCGACGACTTTCCGGTGGCCCGCGCCGTGCACGCCTCGTCGGCGATTCCGTATGTGTTCGAGCCCGTCCGGGTGGGCGGCGCCACCTGGGTCGACGGCGGCCTACTATCCGATTTCCCGGTGGAGTTGTTCGATCGCCCGGACGCGCAGCCCCGCTGGCCGACCTTCGGCATCCGGCTGTCCGCGCGCCCCGGCATCCCGCCCACCCACCCGGTCCACGGGCCGGTCTCCTTGGGAATCGCCGCGATCGAGACACTGGTGAGCAACCAGGACAACGCATACATCGACGATCCGTGCACCGTACGGCGCACCATCTTCGTTCCCGCCGACGAGGTCAGCCCCATCGACTTCGACATCACCGCCGAGCAACGCGACGCCCTGTATCAACGAGGATTGCAGGCGGGCCAACAGTTTCTGCGGACCTGGAGCTACCCGGACTACCTGGCCGCATGCGGCGGCCCGGAGAAAGGCGCGCCCTAGCAGAGTCCGATCCCGTGGTGACGACTATCCCCGCGCGCAGCGGATCTCGTGCAGACGATGCTCGACCCGCTCGACGTCGGCCGGCAAGGGCAATTGGTTCGTGACCCGGGTGATTTCGACGCCGATGTCAACCGGGTTGATCGGCCAGAATTGGCGCCTCATGAGTTTGGTTGCGATGGCCTTGATCTCGTCATCGCACAGCCTTCGGCGAGCCAAGGCGGCCACGGGCGAGTATCCGGTCGTGGGCATGCCGGCGGGGTAGCCGGCCCGCACGAAAGCCACAATGCTCGACACCCACAGTGCCAGGTCCATACTCCCACCTCGCTCACCGCCGCGATTGAAGAACGAGCGGCAGATCTTATGACTAGCAACGTAACACCGGCAACGTCATCAGCTGTGTAACGCCACACAGTTAAAACGCACTTTTTACGCGCCGGTATTGCTTCGGCGGCCCGGGCGATCTCGGTCACGATGCTCCTCGAGCGGGCGTGCCCTAACGCCGTTTGGCCGCAAGGGTTCCTAGTATTGCCGGGTGGCTGATCGCTATGGAACCGACGTCCTTGCCGCCGCGGGCCGGCGCAAGCCCCGCTCGACCGAGCACCCCGCCGAACCGGGACTGGTGGTCGAAGACGTGCAAACCGGATACGTCGGTGCGGTGGTACGAGTCGAGTACGGTCGGGTCGATCTCGAGGACCGGCACGGGCACGTGCGCGGCTTCCCCTTGGGCCCAGGATATTTGCTGGAGGGCCGCCCGGTGATCCTGACGGCGCCGCGCCGTGCGGCGCCCGTCGCCGCCGCGAGGACGGCTTCCGGGTCGGTGGCCGTGCCGGGCGCCCGCGCGCGGGTAGCCCGTGCCAGCCGGATCTATGTGGAGGGTCGCCACGACGCCGAACTCATCGCCCAGGTGTGGGGAGAGGACCTGCGGATCGAGGGGGTCGTCGTCGAGCACCTCGGCGGTGTGGACGACCTGGTGGGCATCGTGGCCGAGTTCGCGCCCGCTCCGGGGCGTCGGCTCGGTGTGCTCGTCGATCACCTCGTCACGGGTTCGAAGGAGGCGAGGATCGCCGACGCGGTGCGTCGCGGACCCGGGGGCAGCGACACCCTGGTGGTCGGTCATCCCTACGTCGACATCTGGCAGGCTGTGAAACCCCAGCGGCTCGGCTTGACCGGCTGGCCGGACGTGCCGCGGCACATCGAGTGGAAGCACGGCGCATGCCGGGCGCTCGGGTTGCCCCACGCCAACCAGGCCGACATCGCCAGGGCCTGGCGGCACATCCGGTCCCGCGTGCGCGACTGGAATGACCTGGAACCCGCGCTGATCAGTCGCGTCGAGGAACTCATCGATTTCGTCACGCAGCCGTCCCCGTGACGCCGCCGGATCGCACCGTGCCGGGATCCCGGCCCTGGTATCACCAGTGTTGTTTCCCCGCAACAGCATTGGCCCTGATGGTGGCGTGTTGTGTGACCGCCTGCAGTCATCCGAGTGGTAACGCGGCGCGCCCGGAAGGCGGGAAATCCGGCGGCGTCAACGCGGTGAAGGTCACCATGGCCAGCGTCGGCGGCAAGGAGGTGTGCGCGCTGGACAACACCACCGTGTCCGCAGGCCCGGTGACGTTCACGGTCGCCAACACGAACGCGCCGGGGATCAGTGAGGTCGAATTGCTCAGCGACCAGCGGATCGTCGGCGAGAAGGAGGACCTCGCTCCCGGACTGGACCCGGTATCGTTCACCGTCACCCTCGACGGTGGTGCGTACGAACTGTATTGCCCCGGCGCCAGCCGCGAACACCAGACCTTGACGGTGACGGGCCGGGCGGCAGCGAGGCCGGCCGGCGCCGCGGCGGGCATCCTCAGCCAGGGCACCAAGGACTACGCGGCATACATCATCAGGCAGATCGGTGAGCTCGGCGACGGGGTCAAGGCGCTCGACGCCGCCGTGCAGTCGGGCAACGTCGACGCCGCGAAGGCCGCTTACGCCAAAGCCCGGCTCTTCTGGGAGCGTTCGGAGTCAGCGGTGGGCGGATTCATCGTGTTGGGCTTCCCGGCCGGCGACAATGCCGGGAAATTCGACTATCTGATCGATATGCGCGAGTCCACCCCCGTCGATGCGAAAGTCGGCTGGAAGGGTTTCCACGCCATCGAACGTGACCTGTGGCAGGGCGGGGTGATCACCCCCGCCACGATGAATCTCAGCACCGAATTGCTGGGCAACGTCGCCAAGTTGAACGCCGTGGTCGCGCTCCTGCAGTATCAGCCCGAGGACCTGGCCAACGGTGCCAGCGACCTGATCGAAGAGATCCAGAACACCAAGATCACCGGCGAGGAGGAGGCGTTCAGCCACCTGGACTTGGTGGACTTTTCCGGCAATGTGGAGGGCGCCCAGCAGGCATACGCCTCGCTGAGGCCGGGCCTGGAGAAGATCGA
Organism: Mycobacterium sp. E3247; assembly: GCF_001667785.1. Lineage (NCBI taxonomy): Bacteria > Bacillati > Actinomycetota > Actinomycetes > Mycobacteriales > Mycobacteriaceae > Mycobacterium > Mycobacterium sp. E3247. The sequence continues at coordinate 20,405 of NZ_LZJG01000013.1, forward strand.
CGGCGATCTGGTCGGCCGGATCGATCAGCAATTCCGCACGGTGCTGGCCACTTTGGCCGGATACCGTGAGCCCGCCGCGCTGGGCGGGTTCCGGACGTACACCGCCGCGCTGAAGGCGACCGACGCGCCGAAGTTGACCGCGGTCATCCAGCCGCTGCACCAAAGCCTGTCCGCGGTCGCCCAGAAAGTCGTCGCCGCGGGCTGACCGTGACCGACGACATCGCCGAACCCGAAGAAGCCGCATCGGTTTCGCGCCGGCGCGTGCTCGGCGGCGCCGCGCTGGCCGGGCTTACCGGCACCGCGGTCGGTGGCCTTGCGGGCTACGCGACGGCGGCCGGACGCCCCGGCGACGGCTCGGGCGGCGGGGACGACAATGTCGACCTGCGGCGTAGCTACCCCTTCTACGGTCAGCCGCATCAGGGCGGAATCGCCACGCCCCCACAGCGTTACGCCATGTTCATGTCCTTCTCGCTGTCCGCCGGCGCCCGGCGCACCGAGGTGCAGACCCTCCTCGCGCGCTGGTCCGCCGCGGCCGCGATCCTGCAGGCGGGCAGGCCGGTCGGCGCCATCGAGCCGCGGGTGGAGGTCCAGCCACCGGCCGACACCGGGGAAGCCTACGGCCTGAGCCCGGCCAGTCTCACCGTCACCATCGGATTGGGGCCGTCGCTGTTCGGCGATCGGTTCGGGCTCGCCGCGCGGCGGCCCGCGGTCTTCACCGACCTGCCCCCGCTCAACGGCGACAACCTGGACCCTCGGCTGCGCGGCGGCGACCTGTCCGTGCAAGCCTGCGCCGACGACCCCCAGGTCTGCTATCACGCCGTGCGCAACCTGGCCCGGCTGGGCCGCAACCTCGTCGCACCGTCCTGGTCTGTGCTGGGATTCGGCCGAGCATCGGCCGGTCCCGGCCAGCGCACCCCGCGAAATCTGCTGGGATTCAAGGACGGGACCCGCAACATCGCCACGGACGCCGAGTACGACCGCTTCGTCTGGGTGCACGACAACGACCAGCCGTGGATGAACGGCGGGACGTATCAAGTGGTGCGGAAGGTCCGGATGCTGCTCGAAACTTGGGATGTCGACCGCATCGGCAATCAGCAGCGGATCTTCGGCCGCACCAAGGAGGAGGGAGCGCCGCTGAGCGGCAAGGGCGAATTCGACGCGCCCGACTTCGCCGCCACGGGGGCCGACGGGCATCCGCTCATCGACCCGATGTCCCACGTCGCCCTGGCCGCCCGGGAAAACAATGACGGCATCATGATCCGGCGGCGCTCCTACAACTACACCGACGGCCTCGACGCCAACGGCCAACTCGACGCCGGCCTGCTGTTCATCTCGTATCAAAAAGATCCGCAAGATTTTATTCGCCTGCAGAACCGGCTGGGCGCCCACGACCTGCTCAACGAGTACATCCGCCACATCGGCTCGGCAATCTTCGCGGTGCCTCCCGCGCCCGCGGAAGGCCACTACATCGGACAAGGCCTTTTCGGCTGAGCAAACCTCCGTGGCGGGGCCCGGCGTTGGACGGCGCCACGTTTCGGCTGTGTGATGTTTCGTGTCGCCCGCGTAAACCAATCGGGTCCACCGTCACACATCGGCCGCCGCAGAGCACTAACTCCGTGAAGCCGCAGAATCAGCGAAACGGAGGAAGTCACATGACCGACGCGCTCGTCATCGACGCCGAAGGCCTCGACAAGCTGTCGTGTAACGCCAGGGCCAACCCGGAGACCGGGAAGAAGACCCTCAAAGCCAAGACGGTGTGCGAGACCGGGTTCCGCAACATGACCTACGTCCGCGACCTGGCGCCGATGCTGGTGGGCGAGCCGCCCGCGCTGCTCGGCGACGACTCCGCACCCAACCCTTCCGAAACCGCCCTGGCCGCGCTGGGTTCCTGCGTCTCGGTGGGCCTGCTGGCGAACGCGACGCACCGCGGTGTGACGCTGACCAAGATCGAGGTCGAGATGGAAGGCGACATCGACATCTCCGCGGTGTGGGGGGTGGGTGACACTCCCGAGGGAAAGCGCCTCGGCTTCAGCGCGGTTCGCTGCCGGGTGACGCTGGCCGGAGACGCCGACGACGCGACACTCAAGGAGATCCACGACAACGCGATCGCCTGGTCACCGGTGGTGAACACCTTCCGCAACCCGGTGAGCGTCGACTCCACCCTGTTCACCGGATAGGCACGGACAACGGTCGATGGCAACCACTTTGACGAAGACCGATCTCGGCCAGGAGATCAGGTTGGCCCGCGTCAAGCGAGGGCTGAGCTGGGCGAAAATCGCCGAATCGATCGGCAAGGACCCGGTATGGACCGTCGCGGCGCTCCTCGGGCAGCATCCGCTCCCCGCCGGTGACGCGGCAACGGTCGCATCGCTTCTCGGCCTCGACAACGAGGCGGTGGCGGTCCTGCAAATGATGCCGTATCGGGGTTCCGATGCGACCATGACAACAGATCCCACGATCTACCGGTTCCACGAGGCGCTGGCCGTCTACGGCCCGGCGATCAAGGAACTCATCGGTGAAGAGTTCGGTGACGGCGTCATGAGCGCCATCAACTTCCAGATGAGCGTGCGGCGGCGGCCGCACCCCGAAGGCGACAGAGTGGTCGTCACTTTCGACGGCAAATTCCTCGACTATGCGTGGAAGCATTCGGCCCAGGAGGTATCGAGATGACGGCGACGATGGACCCGGCGGCCAGCCGGTTGGATGTCGAACTGCTGGAAGACATCCGGGCCCACGCCGGGGCGCTGGACCGCGGCGAGCACCAGGCCCGCCGCAGCTTCACCGCCTTGGGTGCGGCCGGTCTGCTCGGGGTCGGCGCTCCCGGCAACGCCGACGGCAGGCTGCCCGACATGGTCGAGGTGATCCGCTCGATCTCCGGAGAATGCATGAGCACCGGCTTCTCACTCTGGGCCCATCGGATGGCGGTGGAGTATCTGCTCACCGCGGCAACACCTTTCAGCGCCGCGGCGGCCCAGCCGCTGCTTGCCGGAACCACGCTTGGGGTGACCGGCATGGCTTCGGCGTTCAAGGAGGCGGCGGGCTGCGGAAGTTTGGAGTTGACGGCCGCGCCGGCCGACGGGGGCTACGTGGTGTCCGGATCGATCAGGTGGGCGAGCAACCTCTATCCGGACTCGACGATGGTGACCGCGGTGCGCACCGACGCGGGCGAGCGGCTGATCGTGGCCCTGCCGCTGAACACACCCGGCGTTGCGGTCGGTGATCATTTCGACCTGCTGGCAATGGGTAGCACCGCCTCGTCGTACCTGAAGCTGGCGGACGCCTATGTCCCCTCGGAGCAGGTGTTGGCGAGCGACTTCGACGGCTTCCTGCGGGCGGTCCGTCCGACGTTCCTCGTCCTGCAGTCGGCCATGTGCCTGGGGTTGACCAGAACCGCGGTGGGGCAGGCCAGGAACGCCCTCAGCGGGGTGAACTCGGTCTTCAGCGCCCAGGTCGACCAGGTCGAGGAGAAGCTCGCCGGTGCGGAGGCGGCAGTGGCGGATCTGGCCGCCGCCGTGGGCGGGGACGAGCCGCCCACCAAGCGGGAGCTGTTGTCGCTGCGGCTTGCCGCAGCCGAACTCGCCAGCGCCAGTGCGGATCTCGAGGTCCGTACCGCCGGCGGCAAGGGGTATGCGAGCAGGACATCGGCGAGCCGCCGCTACCGGGAGGCGGCGTTCATCCCGGTTCAGTCCCCGTCCGAAGGCCAGCTGCGCTGGGAACTGGCGGCATGCGCTTGAGTGCGAGACCATGGTGACCCCGGTGGCGGTGCCGCCGGGGGGCACCGAATCCGAACGCGTCGTCGGCGGCGTCCCGCTTGCGAAACTGGTGCGCGACTTTCACCGGCCGATGGTCAATTTCGCCCGCACCATGGTGGATTCGCCCACGGTGGCCGAAGAGGCGGTGCAGGAGGCCTGGGTGCAGATCCTGCAGTCCGCGGAGTCGTTCGAGGGCCGTTCCTCGGTCGCGACGTGGCTGTTCGCGATCGTCAAGAACACCGCATCGCGGCACCGGCGCCGCGAATCCCGCATCCGCGACCACGAGGTGCTGTCCGCGGAGGATGTCGACCCGCTGGCGGGCCGCATGCATCCCGCCGGCCATCCCGACGCCGGACACTGGAACCTCCCGCCGTCACGGCGCTTCCTGCCCGCGGACCACACCGTCGAGAACGAGCTCGTCGGGCAGGTACGTGCGGCGCTGGACGCGCTGCCGGTTCGGCAACGGCAACTGGTCATCCTGCGGGACATCGTCGGCGCCTCCGCGGAGGAGGCGGCCGAGCTGCTCGAACTCACCGCTGAAGGGCAACGCGCGCTGCTCTACCGCGCCCGCGGCAATCTGCGCAACGAATTGGAAAAGCGGTATCGCCGATGACCGTCCACGACAACACCGTCCCCGCCATCGACTGCGTCGAGTTCGTCCACCTCGTCGACGAACTCGTCGACTCCGATCCCCGGCAATGGGGCCCGATCGTCGCCAAGCACCTCGACGAATGCCCCCCGTGCCTGATCTACCTGCAGCAGATGCTCGACCTGAAGATCCTGCTCGCCCACGTCTTCGAGGGCGAGACGCTCAGCGAAGAGCATGTCAGCGGGGTCATCAACGCGCTCAACGCATTACGGAAAGGCGAACACCGATGACCATCAATGCGCAAGCGCCCCAGTGGGAAGACGAAGTGCCGCCAAACGCCTTCGCCCCCTTTGCCTCCGGGGGGACGACGGAGGTCGCGGCCGGCGACCCGTTCGAGCCGCTCAGCGTGGGCGCCATGGTGGACCGCGTGGCCGCCATGGCCGTCGAGAAGGCGACGCACCCGTGGGCGTTCCTGGTGCGCTCCCTGGTCGGCGGGGCGATGGTCGCGTTCGGCGCGCTGCTGGCGTTGATGGTGAGCACCGGGGTCAAGATCCCGGGCGTTGCGAGCCTGTTGATGGGCTTGGCGTTCGGCATGTCCTTCGTCCTGATCCTGGTCTCCGGGATGTCGCTGATCACCGCCGACATGGCCGCCGGTTTCCTGGCTGTCCTCAACCGCACCATGAGCGTCGGCGGTTACGCCTTTCTGGTGATCGTCGGCCTGCTCGGCAACGTCCTGGGGGCGCTGGCGTTCGTCACCGTCTGTGGCGCCGCGGGAGGACCCTACCTGGGCGCCTTCGCCGAGCGGGCGGCCGCGGTCGGCGCGCAGAAGGCCGGCCAGCCCTTCTGGACGGCGCTGCTGCTGGCCGTGGTGTGCACCTGGTTCCTGCAAACCTCGATGTGCATGTTCTTCAAGGCCCGCAGCGACGTCGCCCGCATGACGTTCGCGTTCTATGGGCCGTTCGCATTCGTGATCGGCGGCACCCAGCACGTGATCGCCAACGTCGGCTTCCTCGGCCTTCCTCTGCTGCTCAACCTGTTTCACCCCGCCGCGCCGCGAGCCGGCATCGGTTGGGGCTTCGGTCCACACGGCCTGCTCACCAACCTGGGCATCACCACCGTGGGCAACCTGGTCGGCGGCACGCTGTTCGTGGCGCTGCCGTTCTGGGTCATCGCGCAGTTGCAGCGGCAACGCAGCTAGCCGGCGCCTGACCACGGCGTTACGGCCGCCTTAACGGGTGGCGCTAACAGCCGTCTGTCCCGTTGGTTAGGGACTTAAGCCTCACGACCGGGACGCCCGCGGGTTTATAACGTCGCTGGTGATGGAGGGAGAACGAAATGTCAACACCTGATCAGCACCGCGGCATCGTCGTCGCGGTGGACGGCTCGTCGGCGTCGAATGCCGCCGCGACCTGGGCCGCCCACGAAGCTTCACTGCGTAATGTTCCACTGACCGTCGTCCACGCGGTGACGACACCCACCGCCACCTGGCCGCCGGTCCCGTACCCCGACTCTCTGGCGGTGCGGCTGGAAGACGAGGGCAAAAAGGCGATCATGCACGCGATCAAGCTCGCCGAGGAGACACTTCCGGCGGATGGACACGTCACGATCAACCGGGAACTCGTGTACTCCAGCCCGGCGCTGGCCCTGATCAAGATGTCCGACGAGGCTGAGATGATCGTCGTGGGCACCGCCGGACGGGGATTGCTGGCCCGGGGCGTGCTGGGTTCGGTCAGTTCGACGGTCGTGCGGCACGCGCACTGCCCGGTCGCCGTCGTCCATGCAGACGGTCAACCGGCGGCGCAAGACGCGCCGGTACTGGTCGGGGTCGACGGCTCACCGGCTTCCGAGCTCGCGATCGGAGTCGCGTTCGACGAAGCCTCCCGGCGCGGTGTCGGCCTGACGGCACTGCACGCCTGGAGCGACATCGCGATCACCGACCTCCCGGAAGCGGATTGGTCATCCCTGGAATCCGAGGCGCACCGCAGCCTGGCCGAGAACCTGGCGGGCTGGCAGGAACGCTACCCCGACGTGGCGGTGCAGCGATTGGTCGTGCGGGATCAACCGGCCCGGCAGCTCGCCGAAAAGTCCGAGACCGCACAGCTTCTGGTCGTCGGTAGTCACGGGCGCGGCGGTCTGACCGGTGTGCTGTTGGGATCGGTCAGCAACGCGGTCCTGCACTCGGTTCGGATACCGGTGATCGTCGCGCGGCCACCGGTGTCCGCCTGATCTACGCCGGGCGAGACGACCGTCGCCGTCCACGCGCAAAGGGCGGCGACGTCGCGTCCGGCGCGCGCCACGGTCCGGTCGGGGCGCACCACCGCAGCGGTGGCATGGCCACGGTGTAGCCATGCCGCCAGCGGGCTGCCGGGTTCGGCGACCAGCACAGTGACGTTGCGCCGCCGCAGCGCCGCCTCGTCGGCGGCAGCGGGGCGAACGGTGCTGATCAATGCGAAACCGGTGCCAAGCGCGTCGTCCAGCCGGTGACCTTGGCCCAGCGGCGCATTCGGGCAGAGCGTGCCGGCAAGCCGGCGCGGTTTCCGGGATGTGTCTACCAAGGCGGAACGGTGCAGTGCCGGCGTTGTCGAGTCCACCACCTTGTCGCGCAGGCCGGGGATGAGCCGCAGCCGCGGCAACACTGCCCGGCGGGCCGCATTGCCCAGGCGGCCCCCGCCGGTCATCGCCCAACCCACAGCCAGCGCCAGCCGAATCATGGATCGCGTATGCGGTTTGCGTTCCCGCTCATAGGTTTCGAGGACGCTCGGCGCCAGCGTGCCGTGGTGGACCCCGGCGATCTTCCAGGCCAGGTTGGCAGCATCGCGCAAACCCGCTCCCATGCCCTGGCCGATGAACGGGGGAGTGAGGTGCGCCGCGTCACCGAGGATGAACACGTTTCCGCGGCGCCAGCGGTCGGCGATCTGTGCGCGGAATGTGTATTCGGCGACGCGCACCAGAGTCAGCTCGCCGACGGGCACGGCGCTGGTCCACGGCTTGATCAACGGGCGCAATCGGTCCAGGGTGCCGAAATCGTCCGCGGTCTCGCCGCCCAGCAACCGGAACTCCCACCGGTAGCGGGCCGGCCCGATGCGCATGTAGGTCCCCGCGCGATTCGGGTCGCACAACTGGTGCACCCCGTCCCACTGGCCCAGATCGGCGTCACTGGCGACGTCGACCACCAGCCAGCGCTGCTGAAAGTTCAAGTCCCGCATGGTCGAACCGATGCCCGCGCGCACCATGCTGTTGGCGCCGTCGCAGCCCAGCAGGTAGTCGGCGTCGACCCGGTGGAGCCCGCCGTCGGAGCGGTCGGCGAACGTAACCCGAATGCGTGTCCCGTCCGTCACGACGTCGGTGACTTCGGCGTTCCCCCGGAGCTCGGCGTGCGGGTGGCGCTCGAGGTTGGCCCGCAGCAGGGCCTCCAATTCCGGCTGGTCGAACATGTTGGCCGGCGGGAAGCCGTGCACATTGTGCCCGGGGTCGCGGTCGAACTCGGCGAGCGTGCGAAACCGGCTGTCCACCAACCGCAGGCCCAGCGTCGGCCGCGATATCGCGGCGAATTCGTCGGCCAGCCCGAGGCGGGCGATGATGCGGTAGATCTCGTCGTCCAGGTGCACCGCGCGGGGCTGGGGATACAGGCCGGGCCAGCGGTCGAGCACCAGGCAGTCCACGCCGTACTGCGCCAGCAGCGTGGCCGCGGTGACGCCGGTCGGCCCGGCGCCGACGATGACGACGGGGACCCGCCGGGTGGGCGGAGTTGTCACGCGAATCGGACGGTGGTGCGCTGCGTTCCGAGGTCGATGGCCCCGTCGTCGGTCGCCACGGACGCTTCGACGACGTCACCGTCACGCAAGTAGTTGCGGTTGGCGGCCTGGCGCGAGAAGAACATCTTCCATTTCAGCGCCGGCGGCAACAGGTTTCCGATGACCTGCACGGGCCTCGGTGGGGCGCTCAGCGCGGTGCCGGCCGGCGTGCCGGTGAGCACCAGGTCGCCCGGGGCGAGCTCCTGGAACTGGGTGAGCGACTGCAGCGCCTGCAGGGGCCGGTAGAGCATGTCGCCCTCGACGAGTGAGTTCTGGCGTTCCTGGCCATTGACGCTCAGGCGCAGTCGCAAATCACCGAAGCGCTTGAACTCGTCGGCGGTGAGCAGGACGAGTTCCGGCCCGACCGGTGTGAAGGTCGGGTACGACTTCGCCTCGTAGAACTGGGTTTGCGGGAGCTGGATGTCACGCGCGGAGACGTCGTTGGTGACGACCAGGCCGGCGAGGAAATCGCTCAGGTTTTCCTCGGAGATGGCGGTGCCGACCGGGACCCCGCGGCCGATCACCAGCCCGACCTCCACCTCGTAGTCCAGCAGCCGGACGTGCGGGGGTTTGACGATGTCGGCGAAAGGCCCGTTGATGGAGGCCGACGCCTTGCGGAAAAAGGTCAGCGGGATCGACGCCGGGTCCATGCCCGCGTCTTTGACGTGCGATTCGTAGTTGGTCATCTGGGCGATCACCCGGCAGGGCCGGGTCACCGGCGACACCAACTTCAGGGTATCGACGGGCACGGTAACGGTGCTGGCGGCCGCGTTCTCGATGGCACTGCGGTCGGCCAGCAGCGCGGCGGTGGTTGTTGCGGTGGTGTCGATCTTCGCCGCGCCGCGGGCGGTCTTGAGCCACCATGCGTCGTGGGTGTGCAGCACGGAAAGGGTCATGACGTGGGAACTTTCAGTAGGCCGATCAGGCGGTTGACATCGAACTCGTTTTGCGCTCGGAGCGCGGTGATCATCGAAACCACTTCCCGGCGGGCCGATTTCGGATCGGTGCCGAGGAAGTCTCTGGTTGCCGGCGGTCCCCATTGGGCCAAACCGGACGCGGTGAAGGGCGCCCAGCCGGGGTCCAGCGTGTTATCGAACAGGTCGCCATCGGTGAAGTGCTCGAATAAGTAGCCGTCGGGATCGCGCCAGTAGTCGAAGATCTGACTGCCCTGGATGTGCCTGCCGATCCCCCAGGACCGGGAAAATCCCTGGGCGCCAAGGTATTCACCGCCGGCGGCGAGCGCGTCGAGATCGCTGACCTGATATGCCGAATGGACGTAGCGGT
>NZ_LZJG01000014.1:0-719 GCF_001667785.1 Mycobacterium sp. E3247
GCCTTGACGACGTTGCGCCCCACCGTCCAGCGGTGCACCTCATCGGGGCCGTCGACGATGCGGCTCATTCTCGCCTCTGAGAGCCAGGCCGCCAACGGCAGGTCGTGGGTGTAGCCCAAGGACCCGTGTATCTGCAACGCCGTGTCGATCACCTCGATCAGCATGTTGGCGATATAGGTTTTGGCCATCGAGTTCTCGATGCGCAGGTCGTGCCCGTGCTCCATTTTGTAGGCCAGGTGCAGGATCATCAGTCGCGTGATGTAGAGCTTCTCGGCGCAATCGGCGAGCATCCACTGGATGCCTTGCCGATCGGCGACGCGCTTGCCGAAGGTGACACGCTCGCACGCACGTGCGGTGGCCATATCCAAGGCTGCCTGAGCTTTGGCCACGCTCCACATGCCGTGCCGCAGCCGGCCGTAGCCGAGGCGATGCTGGCCCATGGCAAAGCCCTGTCCAAGTCCGCCGAGAATGTTCTCGTGGGGGACAACGAGGTCGTTGATGCGCACTTCGGCGTGGCCCATCTGGATTTCGCCCTGGTAGGTGGGGATATCGGATTCGCCCATGATAGGGATATTGCGGACGATATCGAAACCCGCGTTGGGCAGCTCCACCAAGAAGGTGGTGTATTGCCGATGACGAGGGGCGTCGGGATCGGTCTTGGCCATCACCAGTGCCAGCTGAGAAATGGACGCCCCTGAGGTGTACCACTTCTCGCCGTT
>NZ_LZJG01000015.1:0-4434 GCF_001667785.1 Mycobacterium sp. E3247
GCCGGCCGGCGGCACGTGCGGCACCGGTGAGCCGTCCGGCAGGGCCGCGCCGGGCTCGGCCAGGAACTGGTTCACCGACGCGGCCACGTTGCGGGATTCGGTGGGCGCGCCCGTACCGGTGCCGCCGGCGCCCGAGGCTGCACCGGCAGCCGCTCCGGCGCCGGACACCGCACCGGCTCCCGCGCCCGCCGCGGCACCCGCGGCGGCTCCGGGTTTCGGCCCCGACGCCCCGCCCACGCAGGACTTCATGTATCCCTCGATCGGCACCAATTGCCTGGCGGACGGCACCACCGCGATCGCCACCGCGCTCTCGGTGGCGGGGCCGGCGAAGATCCCGACGCCGGGGCCGGGGCCCGGGCAGACCGCCTACGTGTTCACCGCCGTCGGCACGCCCGGCCCCGCCGAGGTGCAGAAGCTGCCGTTGAACGTCACCTGGGTGAACCTGACGACGGGCAAGTCGGGAACGGTGGCGCTCAAGCCGCGCACCGATATCAATCCCGAGGGGCCGACGACGCTGACCGCGATCGCCGACACCGGGTCGGGCAGCATCATGTCGACCATCTTCGGTCAGGTCACCACCAAGGAAAAGCAGTGCCAGTTCATGCCCACGATCGGCTCCACGGTGGTGCCGTAGGCCGCACCGACACCGTTCCGGGCGCGCGTGTCCCCCACGGGACACGCGCGCTCGCTGTGTCGGCGCTAGTACGCCATGAACAGGATCGCGTCCCGGTCGTACTCGAGGCCCGGGTGATCGCTGGCCAGATGAGCCTGCGTCAGCTCGACCAGTTCGTCCTCATCCTTGCCGACGATGGCTTCCCCGCACGGACACGTCAGGTGTGTCTTCACGTTGCCGCCCTTCCCTTCTGGTCACCCAGCTACTTCGCCGCCTTGGCTGCTGCCTTCATCTGCTTCTTGTAGGAACGCACCTTACCCATCGACTGGGCGTCGACGATGTCGGCGACGGAGATGTGGGTGCCGTCCTTGCCGAACTGCCCGGCCGCCGCGCGCCAGCCTTCGACGTCGACGCCGTACTGCTTGCCCAGCAGCGCCAGGAAAATCTGCGCCTTGACCTCGCCGAACCCTGGGAGCCCCTTGATGCGGCGCAGCAGCTCCGCGCCGTCCGGGTCGCCGGATGTCCACAGCGCCGCCGCGTCGCCGTCGTAACGGTCCACGATGATCTGCGCCAGGGCCTGGATCCGCTTGGCCATCGATCCGGGAAACCGGTGTATCGCAGGCTTTTCCGCGCACAGGGCGGCGAACTTGTCCGGGTCGTACTCGGCGATTTCATGGGCACCGAAGCCGCCCATCCGGTCCGCGATCTTCTTGGGCCCGGCAAATGCCGTCTCGAAGGGCACCTGCTGATCGAGCACCATCCCGATGAGCAGGGCCAACGGGTTCTCGTCCAGCAGCGCGTCGGCCTCGGGGTCTTGAGCGAGCCACAGTGTCACCGTCGACGACCTCCCTTTCCGCTGAACACCCTAAGCCCGAAGTCCCCCGTGGTCGACAGACTACCTACCGGAAAGGCGCTGACGACCAGCAGATAACCACCGCGTTATCGTGACCGGGTGGTGGACGAGGCCCGGTTGGCGCTGATGCTGGCCCGCGACGAACTGCACGCACTCGTCACTGCCTATTGCCGCGCGGTCGACCGCGCCGACTATGCGACGCTTCGCGGCCTGTACCACCCCGACGCGACGGACTCACACGGCTCGTTCTCCACCGGCGGCGTCGACGAGTTCATCGCGCAGCTGCGGGCGGCGGAACCGTATGTGCGTGTCTCCCAACACAACATCACCACGACGAACTTCGTGATCGAGGGTGACACCGCCCGCGGCGAAATCTACTGCCTGGTGTTTCACACCTTCGCCGGTCCCGAACACGACTCAGACGTCGTCATCGGCGGCCGGTACCTGGACTCCTACGCCAAACACGAGGGCAGCTGGAAGTTCACCCGGCGCACCATCGTCGCGGACTGGGCCTATCAGAACGATCCGTCGCAAGTGAACTTCGGGCACCCCAGCACCCGGGGCAGCCTGCGCGGCCAACCGGGCCAGGCCGACCCGTCGGTGGGCCTATTCGCACCGCCGAACGGCTGAGCCGGCTTTGCGACGAAAGCCGTCGTAGCACAACACGTCCCGGCGCCTCTCACCCGCTCTTGCGGCGGAATTCACGGCGGTTCTCCACCGGTCCGTGCGCACGCGACTGCTTGCCGGCGCCGTTCTTGTGGTCGGACCCGCCCGACGACTTGGCCATCTTGCGGTCGAGGGCTTCGCGGAACTTGCGCTTGGTGTCGTCGTCCGATTGCGGCGCCTCGGAAGACTTGGGTTCAGCCATACCGGCAGCCTAGCCCGGGATCTCCGGAATCGGGCGGCTACCGCATCCCGGGCGGCATGCCGTACACGTGCGAGATCGGCAGCGTCAGCAGCACCCGCCGGTCGGTGACCATCGCCTGGCGGTATTCGTCCCAGTCCGGGTGTTCGCCGGCGATGTTGCGGTACAAGGCAATCAGCGCCTCGACGGTGTCGTCGCCGGGGTCGGCCGCCGGCGGCGTCAGGATCGCCGTGCCCTCGGCCACCGCGTAGGACCACCCGTCGTCGGCGTCGACCAGGATGGACGCCCGCGGGTCGCGGCGCAGGTTGCGGGTCTTGGCGCGCGGCTCGGTGATCGACACCCGCACCGCCAGGTCGCGCGGGTCGAAGTGGTAGCTCACGTTCGACAGCTGAGGGCGCCCGTCACGCTTGATGGTGGCCAGCACTCCGAGCGAGTTTCCACTGATCACGGCCAGCAGCTTGTCGTCGAAGACTTGGCGCCCCATGGGAGAAAGCCTACGTCGCGCGTCCAGCAACGGGTCCCGGATCGGGTCAGCGCGAGCCGCCCTGGTGAAATCGGATCATGACCGAGTACGCGGCCTTCCTGCGCGGTGTCAACGTCGGCGGCGTCAACCTCAAGATGGCCGAGGTGGCGCGCGCATTCACCGACGCCGGCTTCACGGGCGTGCGCACCATCCTGGCCAGCGGCAACGTCGTGCTGCAGTCACCCGCCGGTGCCGCCGCCGTGCGCAAAAAGGCCGAGGCCGCGCTGCGCGAGAGGTTTGGCTACGACGCCTGGGTGCTCGTTTATGACCTCGCGACGGTGCGGGCCGTCGTCGACGCCTACCCGTTCGAGCCGGAGGTCGACGGCTATCAGTCCTACGTCACGTTCGTCGCCGACAAAGCCGCGCTCGACGAACTCGCCGCACTGGGCGAGGATGCCGGCCCGCACGAGAGGATCGGCGCCGGCGCGGGCGTCATCTACTGGCAGGTGCCCAAGGGCGGCACCCTGGACAGCACGATCGGCAAGACGATGGGCAAGCCGCGCTACAAGTCCTCGACCACCACGCGCAACCTGCGCACGCTGGCGAAGGTGCTGCGTTGAGACGGCGCGCTCAGTCGTCCGGCACGTTGGTGAGGTAGCGCATCGCGTCGGATTTGGTCAGCCCCAGCGCCCGGGCCACCTCGACGTACTCCTTGGCGGCGGCGGCCATCGCGGCGTCCGTCGGGTCGAAGCGGGAGATGAAAGTGCCGAAGCGCCCGCGGGTTTCGACGATCGCCGCCGACTCGAGTTCCCGGTAGGCGCGGGCGACGGTGTTCGCCGCCACGCCCAGCTGCCCGGCCAGGTCGCGCACAGTGGGGAGCCGGGTGCCCGGGGGGAGCGCGCCCGCCCGAACGCCGTCGATGACCTGGGTCCTGAGCTGGTCGAACAGCGGTTTGCCCGCCTTCACATCGACCTTCAGCAAATCCCGCAGCTCCACGTCCTCAGTATGTCCCAAGCACGGCTATCTTTGTGGGATGCGAGTAACGGTGCTGAGCGGCGCGGGGATCTCCGCGGAGAGCGGGGTGCCGACCTTCCGTGACGACAAGAACGGATTGTGGGCCCGCTTCGATCCCTACGAGCTGTCCAGCACGCAGGGCTGGCGCGACAACCCCGAGCGGGTCTGGGGATGGTACCTGTGGCGTCACTACCTGGTGGCCGACGTCCAGCCCAACACGGGGCACCGCGCCATCGCCGCCTGGCAGGACGGCGCCGAGGTCAGCGTGATCACCCAGAACGTCGACGACCTGCATGAGCGCGCCGGCAGCATGCCGGTCCACCACCTGCACGGCAGCCTGTTCGAATTCCGTTGCGACCGTTGCGGTATGCCTTACACCGGCGCGCTGCCCAAGATGGCGGAACCGACGCTCGAGGTCGAGCCGCCGGTCTGTCACTGCGGCGGCCTGATCCGGCCGGACATCGTGTGGTTCGGTGAGCCGTTGCCCGACGCGCCGTGGCAGAGCGCCGTCGAGGCGACCGAGGCCGCCGACGTGATGGTGGTGGTCGGGACCTCGGCGATCGTCTACCCGGCGGCCGGGCTGGCCGAGCTCGCGCTGTCCCGCGGCACGGCCGTCATCGAGGTCA
>NZ_LZJG01000016.1:0-657 GCF_001667785.1 Mycobacterium sp. E3247
GAGATCATCCGCAACATTCCGGTTATGGGAGAGACCGACGTGCCGGCCTTCCACGGTGAGGTGACCATGGGTCACGCGGAAGTCCGCATCCGCGACCTAGTGGTCCCCGACGAGAACATTCTCGGCGGCCGTGGCGAGGGCTTTGCGATGGGGCAGCATCGGCTCGGATACGGCCGGCTCCGGCACGGGATGTGGAGCGTGGCCAAAGCTCAGGCAGCCTTGGATATGGCCACCGCACGTGCGTGCGAGCGTGTCACCTTCGGCAAGCGCGTCGCCGATCGGCAAGGCATCCAGTGGATGCTCGCCGATTGCGCCGAGAAGCTCTACATCACGCGACTGATGATCCTGCACCTGGCTTACAAGATGGAACGCGGGCTCGACTTGCGGATCGCGAATTCCATCGCCAAGACTTACATTGCCAACATGCTCATCGATGTCGTCGACACCGCCCTGCAGATTCACGGGTCACTCGGATACTCACACGATCTGCCCCTAGCGGCCTGGTTGGCAGAGGCGCGGATGAACCGCATTGTCGACGGACCCGACGAAGTGCACCGCTGGACGGTGGGGCGCAGCGTGATCAAGGCGTTCGAGGCAACGGGCACCACCGCCGGCGCGGCCGGCGGCGACCTCTTCTGAGCAGCGTCACCAGCACAG
>NZ_LZJG01000017.1:0-1101 GCF_001667785.1 Mycobacterium sp. E3247
GCTAGCTGTACTGACCACGGACGTTGGTGACGGCGTGGCGTGGTGACATGACGAAGACCTCCGAGTGAAGTGCGAGCTGTCGAGGAACGCACTCACCATCGGAGGTCTTCGTGTCCCACCGTAATGCCCCATTGTCGGAAACCGGTCGTCTGCGACTGGCCCGTTGTGTCGTCGAGGAAGGCTGGCCGCTGCGGCGGGCGGCGGAGCGCTTTCAAGTCTCGGCGACCACGGCGTCGCGCTGGGCTGACCGCTACCGCGCCCTGGGGATGGCCGGGATGGCCGATCGCAGCTCGCGACCCCATCGCAGTCCGCAGCGCACGCCCACGCGCACCGAGCGGCGCGTGATCAAAGTCCGTGTCATCCGGCGATGGGGGCCTGCGCGAATCGGTTATCTGCTGGGCCTGCATCCGTCCACGGTGCACCGGATACTGACCCGTTACGGGCTGGCAAGGTTGCGGTGGTTAGACCGCCCGACCGGCCGCGTGATTCGACGCATCGAGTCGGTGCGCTGTGGGGATCTGGTGCATGTCGATGTCAAAAAGCTGGGCAAGATCCCCGCCGGGGGCGGCTGGCGGATGCTGGGCCGCACCCTAGGCAACCGCAACTCGCAGGCCGATAAAAGCTCGGGTCGCCGCAGCAAGCACCACAATCCGTTGCGCGGTCACCATTTCTTGCATACCGCCATCGACGCGTATTCACGACTGGCCTACAGCGAACTGTTGGCAGACGAGCGCAAGGAAACCGCTGCAGCGTTTTGGCTGCGCGCCAATACGTGGTTCACCGAATGTGGGATCACAGTCCGAAAAGTCCTCACCGACAACGGATCCTGCTATCGATCCCGCACCTTCGGTGAAGCCCTCGGCGACATCGAACACCGCAAGACCCGGCCCTACCGACCACAAACCAACGGCAAAGTCGAGCGATTCCACCGCACCCTGGCCGACGAATGGGCCTACGCCCGGCTCTACCGCTCCGACCACGAACGCTGCACTGAATTCCCCACCTGGCTGCACGCCTACAATCACCACCGCGGCCACACCGCACTCGGCGGCCAACCACCCGCCACCCGCGTACCTAACCTCTCGGGTCAGTACAGCTAGC
>NZ_LZJG01000018.1:0-5675 GCF_001667785.1 Mycobacterium sp. E3247
CCGCGACGAACTGCTCAACGGCACGCTGCTGGTCACCGGGGTGAGCCCGCGGCCGGACGCCACCGGTGAACAGTTCGTCACCATCGCCGGAGTGATCAACGGGCCCACCGTCAGCGAGCACGCGGTGTATCAGCGCATGGCGATGGACGTCGACCACTGGCCCACCATCGGCCAGTTGTTCCCGGTGGTGTATTCGCCGAAGAATCCCGACAACTGGCGGCTGGCGCCGTCGGAGCCGCCCCCGGTGTAGCGAAAGGCGGCGACAGGACTCAGCGCCGATTGTTGAGGTTGTCGACGACGCCCCGCAGTACCTCGGGGTGGCGCAAGAACGGCGTGATGATGTCCACGGGCAGCGGGAAGACGACGGTCGAATTCTGGTCCGCCCCCAATTCCAGCAGCGTTTGCAGATACCGCAATTGCAGTGATGCGGGGCTCTTGGACAGGGTCTCCGCGGCCTCGCGCAGCTCTTCGGAGGCCTGCAACTCTCCGCGGGCGTTGATGACCTTCGCGCGGCGTTCACGTTCGGCTTCGGCCTCGCGGGCCATCGCCCGCTGCATCGACTCGGGAATCTCGACGTCTTTGATCTCCACGACGCAGACCTGCACACCCCAAGGTTCGGTCTGCTTTTCGATGATCGTGCGCAGGTCGCTGTTGAGGTCCTCCCGGTGCGCCAGCAGGGTGTCCAAGTCGGCCCGTCCCAGCAGCGAGCGCAGCGTCGTCTGGGCGATCTGCGAGGTGGCCACGGCGTAATTCTCCACCGCCAGAATCGCTTTCAGCGGCTCCATCACCTGGAACATGACGACGGCATTGACCCTGGCCGGGACGTTGTCGCGGGTGATCACCTCCTGCGGCGGAATGGTCAGCGTCACCAGCCGCTGATCCACGCGAATCATCTTGTCCAGGAAGGGGATCAGGAAGCGAAGGCCTGGACCGTACAGGGGGCGCACGTGACCCATCCGGAAGACGACTCCGCGTTCGTACTCGCGCAGCACGGCCAGCGACCACATCGCGAGGACGGCGAGCCCGACAAACCCGGCGATGACGACGACGATCACGACGGAAGTCATGTGGCGTTGCCCTCCTTGCTCTCCCAGCTGCCCCAGCGAGTCGAATACCTGTCGATCGCCGCGGCCGCCTGGTCCTCGAGCGCGGTGCGGTGCGGCAGGTGATCGGGCGCATTGGACGGGGTGTTCCACAGGTGGCGGACCAGCGGCAGGCCGAGCAGCGCGACGATCGAAATGGTGCCGGCCAAGACCAACACGTCAGCGCCCGAGTGGTTGGTGAACATCGTCGCCAGGGGCAGCACGATCCCGAATCCGGCTACGCAACAGGCGATCCCGCGGTGGAACCGTCCGGCGTCCGAATGCGGCCACGGGTCCACCTCGCGGCTGATCTCCCGGCCGTGATCGGACGTCGTGCAACCGGTCTTGACGGGACAGCTGTTGCACACCACCGGCTGGGCGCGATACCGCATGACCCGGTGGCGCGGGTCGAACGAAGTCGGCCATAACCAGTGGTCCTGCGGGCACACCCAGGCGTCGTGATCCGGCCGGTAGGTGAATTGCCCTGTGCGCCAACGCGCCGCGCGGGCCGACGCGCTCCTGGCCATCGAGTCGAAACTCCAGCCGATGGCCACCAGCGCGAGGGAATACCCGGCGATCAGCCATACCGAGGCGGCCGGTTGAGTCACCTGTCAGTCCTTCGCCGCCACCGGGGCACCGGTCTCCGGCTCGGTCGGGGCTTCGACGTAGAGCGGATGTTCGGGCAGCTCTTGAACCGTCGAACCCGTGCGGAAATGCCGCAACGCCGTCCAGGCGATCCAGACGAACGGCAGCACACCGCCGACGATCAGAATGAGGTCGCCCGGCATCCGCAGCCATTCGATCACCGCATTCCCGGGTCTGGTGATGTAGCCCAGCGAACGAGCCTCGAAATAGCCGTCGTTGACCGAGTGATACAGCTGCAGCACGCCCAGCGGCAACAGGGTGACGAACACCATCCACGCCAGGCCGATGTTCATGCACCAGAACGAGATTCGCGCCAACTTCTCCGGCCACTTGTCGGCCGGGATCACGTAACGGAACGTGAACATCGCCAGGCCGACGGCGAGCATGCCGTAGACGCCCATCATCGCGCCGTGTGCGTGGTTGGCGGTCAGCGCGGTCCCGATCTGGTAGTAGGACACGATCGGCAGGTTGATCAGGAACCCGAAGATGCCTGCGCCCAGGAAGTTCCAGAAGCCCACCGCGACCAGGAACATGACCGCCCACCGATGCGGGAAGGGGTTGGTGTCGCCGGACTGCTGGCGCGCCCCCAGTTGCAGGAACGCCCACGCCTCGACGGTGAGGAAGGTCAACGGAATCACTTCGGCCGCCGAGAAGAACGCGCCCAGCGCCATGTGCTCCACCGGGGTGCCCGAGAAGTACAGGTGGTGCATGGTGCCGATGACGCCGCCCGCGGAGTACAGGATGACGTCAAGGAAGATGACGCCCAGCGCGATCCGTTCGCGCACCACGCCCAGCAACACGAACATGTAGGCCACCATCACCGTGGTGAACAACTCGAGGAAGTCCTCGACCCACAGGTGGACCACCCAGAACCGCCAGAACTCGGCGACGGTGTAATGCGTGCCGCTGCCGGCCAACAGCCCGACGGTGTAGAACGCCGGGATCGCCAGCCCGGAGAAGAAGAACAACCATGGCATGTTCATCTTCGACTCGCCTTTGAGCCGGGCCCGCATGCCCCGGAAGATGATCGCAATCCACACGAACAACCCGACGATCAGCAGGATCTGAAACAGCCGCGGCAGGTCCAGATACTCCCACTGCTGGGACAGCAGCCCATGTGGGATCACTCCGTAGATGGAGAGCGCCTCGCAAATCAGCGAACCGAACACCACCACCGCGACCGCGCCCAGCAGGACGTACGCCAGCAACCCCTGACGGCGCGGCTCGCGGCGGGCGATGAACGGCACCAGGAAGATGCCGCCGGCTAGGAAGGCCGCCGCGGTCCAGAACAGCGCCAGCTGCACGTGCCACGTGCGCGCCAGGTTGTAGGGCAGTACCCGGGCCAGGTCCAGCCCGAAGAAGGTCGACAGGTCGGCCCGGTAGTGCTCGGCGGCCGCGCCCAGCAGCGTCTGCGCCAGGAACAGCACAGAGACGATCGCGAAGAACCACACGCACGCGCGCTGCGCCGGCGTCAGGCTCACCTCGCCCGGTTGGCGGAATGACAGCGTAGACGACTCGGCGCTGTGCCAGCCGACCTTCTGGCTCCATCGCCCGTAGACGGCGAACATCGCGCCGATGCCACCGAGCAGCGCGATCAGCGACAGCGCCGACCACACGATCACCGGCGCGGTCGGGCCGTTGTCGACCCGCGGCTCGGCCGGCCAGTTGTTGGTGTAGCTGTACTTGTGACCGGGGCGTTCGGCCGCGCCTGCCCAGGCCGTCCACGCGAAGAACGCCGTCAGGTCGTGGATCTGCGCCTTGTCGGTGATCATCCGGGGCAGCAACCCGTACTTGGTCGAGTTCTCGCCGAAGTAGGTGGCGTAGTGGTTTTGGATGTGGTCGAACGCCGCGGCCTGCCGGTCGGTGAACACCAGCGTCTTGGAGTTGGGGTTGTATCGGTTGGTACGGAACTCGATGACCACTCGATCGCGCGGGTCGGTCACCCCCTGCGCCCGCAGCTGGTCGGCGACGTCCTGCGTCGCCATCCGCAGGTATTCGGCGGTGTAGTCGGGCCCCAGGTATGCGCCGTGCCCCAGCACCGAGCCGTATTCCATCAGGCCCCGAGTCTGGTAGAGCTCCTGCCCCCGAGTGATGTCGTCGCCGGTGAACAGCAGCTGGCCCGATTCGTTGACGACCCTGTCCGGCATCGGCATCGACGCCGAGTAGGTGCGGTAGGCCAGGATGCCCATGACCAGGAAGCCGAAGATCATGACCAGGGCGACGCCCTGAAGCCAGCCTTTGCCTACCAGGGGCTGTGAGGAAGTCGGTTGAGCGGTCTGTTGAGCGGCCATACGCGAGTCTCCCGTCTCCGATGATGGGTGGTGACGCCCCGCCGTCCATCTGCGCAAACAGCTTGTATTCGGTTGTCATCGCCGGGGGAACGCCAATTCTTCGCCGTCACACGTTGCCAAGGGCCTATGGCATCTGTTTCGGGACCAATGCCCCTGGGCGAGAGTGGCTTCCCCCCATAACGTCATGGCTGGGCGACGCGAAAGTTCCCCGCTTACACCTCAGCAGAGGAGACCGCGATGAGCAATAGCCTCCCGGCTCCGGCAGTCGTCGTAGGGGTGGACGGCTCGAGGGCGGCGCAGCAGGCCGCCCTGTGGGCGATCGACGAGGCCGTCAGCCGCGATATCCCGATGCGATTGGTCTATGTCGTCGACCCGCAGGACGCCACCACCGCGCACGCCTGCGAGGCGCGCCTCGCAGGCGCGAGGACGGCGCTGGCCGACGCCCATCGGTCCGTGGGCGCCACAGGCGCTCCGGTCAAGATCGAAACCGACATCCTGTGCGGAAGGCCGCTCACCAAGCTGCTGGAGGAGTCGCGGTCGGCGGCCATGATCTGCGTCGGCTCGATCGGGCTCAACCACGCCCGCCATGGCGGAACCCCGGTCGCGACGGCGTTGGCCGGCTCGGCCCGGTGCCCGGTCGCGGTCATCCGGCAGCCGGCAAGACGGTCGGCGGCGCCGAAGGTGACGACGGTGCTGGCCGAGGCCGACAACGGCATGGTGCTGCGGCATGCGTTCGATGAGGCGAGGCTGCGCGAGGCGACGCTGCGCGCGCTCTGGGTGTATCGCGGTGAGGACTCCCAGGACGACGGTGACGGAACGCGTTCGGCGCAAGCGCAATTGACTCGACGGCTCGCGCGTTGGACGCGGCTGTACCCGGACGTGCGGGCGGAGCCCGCGATCGTGCGCGACAGTGTGGAGCAGTACCTGCGCGCCAACCCGGAAGCCGGGCAGCTGCTGGTCACCGAAGGTCATACCGCTGAGCGGGTTTGCAACGCGGGACATTCCGTGCTGGCGATACGGTGCGGCAACCTGTGACCGCGCGAATGGCGGAAGCGAATGCCGATCTGGTCGGCCGCGCCGACGTGGAGGCGCTCCTGCGCCGCTTCTACGGGCGGGCGCTGGCCGACGAGGTGCTGGCCGAGCCGTTCGCCGGCTTGCGCGCCGTCGGTTTGGACGCACACATTCCGAGGATGTGCGATTTCTGGGAGACGGTGCTCTTTCGCGCGGGAAGCTACCGCGGCAGCGCGTTGCAGGCGCACCGCGACATCCACCGGCGGACCCCGCTGTCCAACCGCCACTTCCTGCGCTGGCTCAGCATCTGGCACACCACCGTCGACGACATGTATCGCGGACCGGCGGCCGACCGGGCGAAGGTTCAGGGCGCCCGGATCGCCTGGGCCATGCACCGCCGGCTCACCGGACTCGACGCACCCGAACTGCTCGCCACCGCGGCTTCGTGATCAGCCGTGGCTGATGCGCAGCAGCTCCTCGAGGTTGGGCAGCTTGACGCGGGGACGCCCGTGCGGCTCACCGGCGGCGCGCTCGTGACGGTCGATGACCTCCCAGTGCGCTGAGGTGACCAGCTTCGGCTGGCGTGAGGCCAGCCACTCGGCCAGCTTGTCGGCGTGGTCCTCGGGGAAGTCCGCCAGGTCGCCGG
>NZ_LZJG01000019.1:0-1325 GCF_001667785.1 Mycobacterium sp. E3247
TTAACCAGGGGGTCGGGTTAGATTTCGTCAGGAGGCCTGAGTACGGTCGTCTCCGCTGGCTGAAGTACCCGGCAGAGACAAAAAGAGATCGATTGACAGTGATTGATCAGATACGGAGGAATCGTGGCCCTTCCCCAGTTGACCGACGAGCAGCGCGCGGCCGCGTTGGAGAAGGCGGCTGCCGCACGTCGAGCGCGAGCAGAGCTCAAGGACCGGCTGAAGCGCGGCGGCACCAACCTCACCCAGGTGCTCAAGGACGCCGAGACCGACGAAGTCCTGGGCAAGATGAAGGTTTCCGCGCTGCTTGAGGCGTTGCCCAAGGTGGGCAAGGTCAAAGCGCAGGAAATCATGACCGAGCTGGAGATCGCCCCTACCCGCCGCCTGCGCGGCCTCGGCGATCGGCAGCGCAAGGCCCTGCTGGAAAAGTTCGGCTCCTAACCCGGCCTCGGCCAACCCGCCCTGTGGGCGCGCCGGCCCAGGAGGGCCAGTGAGCGCCGGCGGGGGACCGGACGCCGAGCACGGGACGCGTCCCACACCACCGGGTAAGGGACGCGTGGTCGTGCTGTCCGGTCCCTCCGCGGTCGGCAAGTCGACGGTGGTCCGGTGCCTGCGCAAGCGGATTCCGGACCTGCATTTCTCCGTCTCGGCCACGACGCGGTTGCCGCGGCCGGGCGAGGTCGACGGCGTCGACTACCACTTTGTCAGCCCCGCCCGTTTCCAGCAGCTCATCGACGACGGCGCGCTGCTGGAGTGGGCCGAGATCCACGGCGGACTGCACCGATCGGGCACCCTGGCCGAGCCGGTGCGAAAAGCCACCGCCGCGGGGATCCCGGTGCTCATCGAGGTCGACCTGGCCGGCGCGCGGGCGGTCAAGCGGGCGATGCCCGAGGCCATCACCGTGTTCCTGGCGCCGCCCAGTTGGGAAGACCTGGAGGCCAGGCTCGTCGGCCGCGGTACCGAAACGCCGGAGGCCATGCGGCGTCGGCTGGAGACCGCCCGCGTCGAGATGGCGGCCCGGGACGACTTCGACGAGGTCGTGGTCAACCGTCAATTGGAGTCTGCGTGCGCCGAATTGGTATCCTTGCTGGTGAATACTGCGCCGGCTCCGCATGACCCGTCCGGCCAGACCAAATCCGATCGAGACTGAGCATCGAATCGCCGGCGGTACCAGCCGCTGTAATCCGCCAAGGAGAACGACCTAAGTGACTACTTCGCAGTCCGACGCGGCATTGGCCGCCGTCCCCGACCGGTTCGACCCGTCGGCGGGCGGACAACGCGCCTACGACACCCCGCTGGGCATCACCAACCCGCCCATCGACGAGCTG
>NZ_LZJG01000020.1:0-717 GCF_001667785.1 Mycobacterium sp. E3247
GGCCAAGGACCAGGGCGTGCCCATCTCGACGATCTCGTTCGGCACCAAGGGCGGCGAGATCGAGATGAACGGGCAGCGGGTCGCCGTTCCCGTCTCGACCGACCAGATGAAAAAGATCGCCCAGTTGTCCGGCGGCCAGTTCTACAGCGCCACCAACATCGCCGAGCTCAACAAGAGCTATAACGCCATCGAGAACGACATCGGGTTTCGCACGGTGCCCGGCCCCGGCAGCGCCGGCTGGCTGCGCCTGGGCGTCGTCGCCGCCCTGATCGCCACGGCGCTGGCGCTGTTGATCAACCGGCGACTGCCTACCTGATCGCCGACCTGACCGGTCAAGCGGGCAGCCTGCTGTTGAGGGTGAGGCCGGCCAGGATGGCGCCGGCCAGCACCACCGCCCCGAGCAGCATCCACGCGAGGCTCGCGTCGCCTTTCACCGTCTCGTAGCCGATCTGGCGCTCCAGCGTCGAATAGACCTGCTCCAGCGAGTCCAGGCTGTCAGCGTGGAACGTCTGACCGTCGGTGATCTTGGTGATCTCTTGCAGAGTCTGGTCGTCGACCGGGACCGGAATGGTGGTGCCCTCATAGTCGACGGTGCCATACGGCGTGCCGAAGGAGATCGTCGAGATCTGCACCTCCTCGGCCTTGGCCGCGCGCGCCGCGGTGAACGCGCCCTGCGGGGCGTTGGGGTCCAGCGGCACGTTCTCGGCGCCGTCGGAC
>NZ_LZJG01000021.1:0-9685 GCF_001667785.1 Mycobacterium sp. E3247
ACGGTGATGTCGCGGTTCAGCGTCGCCTCAAGCAGGCGCCTCAGCCCCCAGCCGGCGGCATTAGTTCGTGGCATCCGCCCAGCGTAACTCGGTGCCGAAAGACGGGCAAAGTGTCTCCACCAGCGAGTTGTAGGCCAAAAGACAGAAATACATACCCAGGACTAGACATAAAGTCATAATTTATGACATAGTGTCCGCAAGCACGACAACTCAAGCCGAATCCAGGCATTCACGAGGAGAAGACACATGTCGTTCCTGACCACAGTCCCGGAACTGCTGCAAGCGGCAGCCGGCCAGCTGCAGGCGATCGGTTCCGCGGTAGCCGCGGCCAACTCGACTGCCGCCTTCTCGATCACGGGGGTGGTCCCGGCGGCAGCCGACGAAGTCTCGGCAATGACCGCGGCGGCCTTCGCCGGCTACGGCCAGCAGTATCAGGCGATCAGCGCCGAGGCGAGCATGATCCACGAGGAGTTCGTCAAAGCCCTCGGCCTGAGCGCCGATTCGTATTCGGCCACCGAGGCCGCGAACGCGACGCAAGCCGCGGGCGGTCACCTGCCGCCCGCGCACATGGCCCCTGTTGCGCCCGCCCGCCCGGCGCCCGCCGTGCACACTCGGGTCGCACCGGCAGCGCCGAACCGCGTGACCCCAACCGTCCCCGCCCGGCCGGTGCCAGGCGCCCCCGTCGGCGCGGGTCCCGGCTCGCTGCCGGCGGCGACGCCCCTCGGTCAGGGTTGGCGCGGGGGCGGCAACTACGGCGGCCACATGACGCCGCAGCACGGCGGCTATGCCAATGCCGACTATGGGCGCCACCAGGCCCCGTACGGGCGCGGCGGCTACGGCGCGCACCCCGCGGCGCGGGTCGAGCACCTTTCGCCCGCGCGGATGACGCCCCCGCAGCGCGTCGAGCACGTGGCACCGGCCCATCCGGCGCCGCCCGAGCGGGTCGAACGTCCGAACATCGTTGCCGGGCAGCATATTTCGCCTTCGCAGGGAGCACCGACGGCGCCCGTCGAGCACGCCGAGCGTCCGAGCGTGGGGGCCGGCCAGCACGTGTCGCCTTCGCAGCTGGCGCCGACAGCGCCCCTCCACCGGATGCCGCTCGCGGCTGCCCCGCACCTGCCGGGCGAGCACGTCGTGCACGCGAACCGGGCCTTCAGCGCTGTTGCCGGCCCCAAGCCTTTGCCGGCACTGGCATAGCGATCCACGCAAAAGGAAAGGAACACTCATGGATTTCGGTGCGATGCCCCCGGAGGTCAATTCCGGGCTGATGTACGCGGGGCCCGGGCCGGCGTCGATGCTGGCGGCGGCGATGGCCTGGGAGGGCCTGGCCGCGGAGCTGCGTTCAGCTGCGACGAGCTACGGGACGGTGATCGTCGACCTCACCGAGCTGAGCTGGCAGGGCCCCTCTTCGGTGGCGATGGCCACCGCGGCGGCTCCCTACGTGGCCTGGATGCATGCCACGGCCGCGCAGGCCGAGCAGGCGGGGATGCAGGCGACGGCGGCCGCCGTCGCACATGAGGCTGCGTTCGCGGCGACCGTGCCGCCGCCGCTGATCGCCGCCAACCGCTCCACGCTGATGATGCTGGTCGCGACCAACTTCCTCGGTCAAAACTCCGCGGCGATCGCGGCCACCGAGGCGCAGTACGGCGAGATGTGGGCCCAGGACGCGATGGCCATGTACGCCTACGCCGGCTCGTCGGCGTCGGCCGCCATGCTCGCACCGATGGCGGTCGCACCGCCCACCACCACCGCGGGCGACATCCAGGGAATGGCCACTCAAGCCACCATGGGGCTGCCATCGACGCTCAATTCGTCAGCGTCATCGCTGGCGAGCAGCTTCCCCTCTGCCATCGGCAGCTTCGCCGACCTGCTCGGCACGCCCTTCGGTCAGGGGTCCGGCGCGGCCACATCGGGCGTGGGCGGGGCGACCCCGTCCGGCGCGGGCCTCGCGACCGCCATGCGCGCATCCGGGGCCTTCTCCCCGGTGGCGATGCCCGGCATGCAACGCTTCATCCCCGCTCAGCCGCTGATGCCCGCGCCCGAGCGACTGGCACCCGTGCGACTGATGCCGTCGGCGGTGATGGGCCAGGCCACCCCGGTCGGAGGCTTGTCGGTTCCTCCCAGCTGGACCGCGGCGACCCCCGGGACTGCCGCCCCGGCCGGCGCACCACTGGCGGGCGCCGGCGCCGCGGCTCGAATGCTGAGGCCCCCGAGTAGCTCCGCGGCCCAGGTGGGCGGCATGGAGATGCGCGGGTTCGGCGGCACCATGCCGGCACCCGCAAGCGTATTGCCGCGCGTGGTCGGATGACGGAAGGAGAGGCACTTTCGACGACGTACCGATGACCAAAGTTCGATCACAACAACCACTTTCGAAGGAGAACCCCAATGACAACACGTTTCATGACCGATCCGCACGAGATGCGGGCGATGGCGGGCCGCTTCGAGGTCCACGCGCAAACGGTGGAGGACGAGGCCCGCAAGATGTGGGCGTCGTCGCAGGACATCGCCGGCGCGGGCTGGAGCGGCCAGGCGCAGGCCACCTCGTACGACACCATGGGCCAGATGAATCAGGCCTTCCGCAACATCGTCAACATGCTGCACGGCGTGCGCGACGGCCTGATCCGCGACGCCAACAACTACGAGCAGCAAGAGCAGGCTTCACAGCAGATCCTGGGCGACTGACCCAACACATCAACCTTCTACCAACAGGAGACGATCAACCATGACCATCAACTATCAATTCGGCGATGTCGACGCCCACGGTGCCCTGATCCGCGCCCAGGCCGCGTCTCTGGAGGCCGAGCACCAGGCCATCGTCCGCGATGTGCTTGCCGCCGGCGATTTTTGGGGCGGTGCGGGCTCGGCGGCGTGCCAGGAGTTCGTCATCCAGCTGGGTCGCAACTTCCAGGTGATCTACGACCAGGCCAACGCCCACGGCCAGAAGGTGCAGACCGCCGGCAGCAACATGGCCAGCACCGACAGCGCCGTCGGATCCAGCTGGGCCTAGCAGCGGGTCGCCACCATGGGTCTCGTGGACCTAAGGGGTGACCAGAACCTTGCAGTGCCGCTCGGGGTCGGCGAGTTCGTCGAAGGCCTCGCCGACCCCGTCCAGGCCGACCTCTCCGGTGATCAGTGGACTCACGTCGATATCGCCCTCGGCCAGCGCACGCAGCGAGTCGGTGAATTCCTCCGGGGTGTAGGCAAGGACGAACTGGACGTTGATCTCTTTGGCGATGGCGAAGAACGGATGCACGGTATCGGGCTGCATGCAAACGCCGGCGACCACCAGGCGAGTGCCCGGCCGGGCCCGGAGCAGCACGTCGTCGATGATCCCAGGCACTCCGACCGCCTCGAATACGACGGCCGGTTTGACGGAGTCGAACGGGGAACCCTGTGCGGCATCGAGCGTACGATGTGCACCCATGGCGCTGGCGAGTTCCCGTCGCTTCGGCGAGAAGTCCGACGCCACAATGTTTTCCACCCCCCGAGCCCGCAGCGCAGCGATGATCGCGATGCCGATCGGACCGCAGCCGATGACCAGGGCTGTCTCCCCCGGGGTGACGTTGGACTTGTTGACGGCGTGCAGCCCCACCGCCATGGGCTCGGTCAGGGCCGCATGTTTGAAGTCCAGGCCGTTCGGGACGGGCAACAGCAACGCGGACGAGAGGAGCATGCGTTCGGCGTAGCCGCCGATGGTGCTGTTGCTGTAGACGATCGGTTCGACGCCCTTGGCGGACAACAGCACCGGAAGCGAGGTGACCAGCGTGCCCGGAGGGTGGGTTTCGGTGCCGGGGCCGGCCTCGAGCACCTCGGCGCTGAACTCGTGGCCCATGAAGACGTCGTGATCCAAGTCGACATGCATGCCACCCGCCCCGCCGGCCACCCGCTCGCTCATCTCGAGCACGTGTGCGCCGTGAGCGGCGAAATGCAGGTCGGAGCCACATATCCCGCAGGCCCGCACGCTGACGAGCACCTGCCCGGTCTCGGGTACGCGGTCGGGCACATCGTCCCGATAGACCATCCGGCCGTCGCGCAATACCGCGGCGCGCATCAGTTCCTCACGCCCTTCTGTTCTTCGACATGCTCGGTGATGGCTTTCACCACGGCCTCACCGGCTCGGCCGATCAACTGGTCGCGGTTGCCCTTGGCCCAGTCGTGCGACGAGCGCGACGCCGCGAGCTGTCCCTTGAAATGGGGGATCACCTTGCGCGCCATCAGGTCGTAGCAGTGATACGTCGCCTCGGGGGAGGCCCAGTCGTGGCCCAGCATCAGCAGCGTGCCGAAACCTCCTGAGCGGTCGAGCAGGTCTTCGATGTGGGCGATCGCGTCGTCGGGGGTTCCTATGCAGCAATTGCCCTTGGCCGCGTAGTCTTCGACGAACTCGTGCGGCGTCTGGGCACCCTCGACGGTGTTGGCCAAGGGGACGAACCCGGCGGCGCCGAAGTAGTTGGCGAAATCCTGCAGCCCGTAGGTGCAGTCGTCGATGGCCCGCTCGCGGCTGTCCGCGATATGCATGATGCTCAGCACACGCCAGTCGGCCCGATCCGGCTCGTCCCGGCCGGCTTTGGCGGCCTGCTCGCGCACCACGTCCCAGGTGGTCTCCAGCGCGGCGTAGCCGCCGGGCACCGACATCGACAGCGACAGCAACGACGTGCCCAGCGCGCCCGCCAGCCGCGGCCCGGACGGCGAAATCATTGCCGCCGTCGATATTTCGGGATAGGGCCAGGTGTACGGCCGGATGTGCAGTTGCGCCTCGCGCAGCGTGAACCAGTCGGTGTGGCGGTCTATTCGCTCGGTCGGCCCGGCGCGGAACAGCGCGAGGATCGCCTCCAACGACTCCTGCATCATGTGCCGCTGGTCGACCGGGTCGATGCCCATCATGTAGGCATCCGACGGCAACGCGCCGGGGCCGGTGCCGAACATCACCCGGCCGCGGGTGAGATGGTCGAGCAGCACCCAGCGATCGGCCACCATCAGCGGATGGTGGTAGGGCAGCGAAACCACGCCGGTACCCAGCCGGATGTGTTTCGTCCGCTCGGCCGCGGCGGCGATGAAGACCTCCGGGCAGGCGATCAGTTCGTAGCCACCGGAGTGGTGTTCGCCGAACCACGCTTCGTCGAAGCCGAGCCGATCCAGCGCGACCACTCGCTCCATGTCGTATTCCAAAGCCACGGTGGGCGATTGGCCGATCGGGTGAAACGGTGTGATGAAGACACCGAAGCGAAGTGGCGCGCTCATCGCAGCTCCAATCCATTGAGGAAGTCCAATAGGGCCGCGTTCACCTCGTCGGGCCGTTCCTGCTGCAACCAGTGCCCCGCGTCGTCGATCATCACCTGGCGGTAGGGGCCGGTGATCAACTGCGCCGCGCGGTCGGCGCGGGTGAACGTCAACACCGGGTCGGCGGTCCCCCCGATAAAGAGCGCCGGCACAGTGATTTTCGCGTCGGCCAGCTCGGGGGTGGTCTCCCAGTTGCGGTCGAAGTTGCGGTACCAGTTCAGGCCGCCGGTGAAGCCGGTGCGGGAGAACTCGGCGATGTAGTGGTCGAGTTCCTCCTGGCTCAGCCAGTCCGGCAGCCCGTCGGGTTCCGGAAGGCGGTCGATGAACCCCTCGGCACCGGGGGCCACCATCCGCAGGCCCGCGGCCTTGTCGCCGGGCGTCCGCAGCCCACCCAGCATCCGCCGCATCGTCCGGGCGGGGTCGGCGTTGAGTTCCGCGTCGGCGACGCCGGGTTCCTGAAAGTACAGGATGTAGAAGAAGTTCTCGCCGAATGCCTTGCGCCACGCCCTCGTCGGCGCGACCTTCGATCGGGGCACCGCGGGGACGCTCAGCGCGGCGACGGCCGCGACGCGATCCGGGTGCAGCAGCGGGGCGTTCCACACCACGGCGGCGCCCCAGTCGTGTCCGATCCAAACGGCGCGTTCGGCGCCGGCGTCGTCGAGCAGGCCGACCAGGTCGGCGGTCAGCTGGTGGATGTCGTACGCGTCGACCGCGTCCGGTCGCGAGGAACCGCCGTAGCCGCGCTGGTCGGGCGCCAGCACGCGGTAACCCGCCTCGGCGAGGACCGGTATCTGGTGGCGCCACGAATAGGCGAGTTCGGGAAAGCCGTGGGCCAAAATCACGACGGGTGCGCCGCGCTCTCCCGCCTCGGTCACGCGCAGTTGGACACCGTTGGTCTCTACTAACCGTTCGGTTGATGTGAGCACCCTGCCACCAAAGCACAACCCGTCCGGGGCTGAGAAGTATTCGCGCTGATTGCGGATAGCATTCCAACGGCTTTCGTCGCCTGGTAGATATCGCCGTGAAGCCCGCGCATTTACGCGAAAGCAGGTGGACTCGAATGAAGCGGCTTGACCACGTCGTCCTGTGGACGAGGAGTCCGCGCGCCTCGATGGATTTCTATACGCGGGTGGTCGGTTTGGAGCCGGTCCGGTTTGCCGAGTACGAGGCCGGCGATGCGCCGTTCCCGAGCGTGCGGGTGTGTGAGGACTCGATCATCGACTTGTTGCCGGTGGCCGACGCCGCCTCCACCGAGTCTCTGACCCGGACGGCAGGCAGCGCCGGGCACCCGGTCAACCATGTCTGCCTCGCCCTGTCCAAACCGGAGTACGACGCGCTCGACCAGCGCCTGCAGGCGGAGGGGGTGGACACCGGCGCGAGGTTGAGTCCCACCTTCGGGGCGCGCGGCTGGGCCCCGCAGGGTTACTACTTCGCCGATCCGGACGGCAACGTCGTCGAGGCCCGCTATTACGACTGACGGATGTCGCCGGGATGAGGGCCCGGCTCAAGGGCCCGGCGGGAACCCCCGGTCGTTGTACGCACAGATGGTGGCGACCCGGCCCCCGCAAGCGGGCACGACCCGCTGCGCCCCGGCTCTGCCGGAGCTGGCGATCGCCACGGCGACAATGGTGACGACCCGCTGCGCCCCGGCTCTGCCGGAGCTGGCGATCGCCACGAGCGGTAACCTGGACTTTTCGAGCTGCGTGTATATCGGGGAAGGACCTGGCCACCAAGGCCGATGATTGATGAACCGGAAAAACCTTATTCGCACCGTCACGGCGATTGCAGTCGTGGTGCTGCTCGGTTGGTCGTTCTTCTACTTCAGCGACGACACCCGCGGCTATAAGCCCGTCGACACGTCGGTGGCGGTGGCGCAGATCAACGGTGACAACGTCAAGAACGCGCAGATCGACGATCGCGAGCAGCAGCTGCGGTTGACCCTGAAAAAGGGCAACAACGACACCGACAATTCCGACAAGGTGATCACCAAGTACCCCAGCGGGTACGCCGTCGACCTGTTCAACGCGCTGAGCGCTAAGAACGCCAAGGTCAGCACGGTCGTCAACCAGGGCAGCATCCTCGGCGAGCTGCTGGTCTACGTGCTGCCGCTGCTGTTGCTGGTGGGCCTGTTCGTGATGTTCTCCCGCATGCAGGGCGGCGCCCGAATGGGCTTCGGGTTCGGCAAATCACGGGCCAAGCTGCTCAACAAGGACATGCCGAAGACCACGTTCGCCGATGTTGCCGGCGTCGACGAGGCCGTCGAAGAGCTCTACGAGATCAAGGACTTCCTGCAGAACCCCGGCCGCTACCAGGCGCTGGGCGCCAAGATCCCCAAGGGGGTGCTGCTCTACGGCCCGCCCGGGACCGGCAAGACGCTGCTGGCCCGCGCGGTGGCGGGGGAAGCCGGGGTGCCGTTCTTCACCATCTCGGGCTCCGACTTCGTCGAGATGTTCGTCGGCGTCGGCGCGTCGCGGGTGCGCGACCTGTTCGAGCAGGCCAAACAGAACAACCCCTGCATCATCTTCGTCGACGAGATTGACGCCGTGGGCCGCCAGCGCGGCGCGGGCCTCGGCGGCGGCCACGACGAGCGCGAGCAGACGCTGAACCAGCTGCTGGTCGAGATGGACGGGTTCGACCCCCGCGCCGGCGTCATCCTCATCGCCGCCACCAACCGGCCCGACATCCTCGACCCCGCGCTGTTGCGCCCCGGCCGCTTCGACCGGCAGATCCCGGTGTCCAACCCCGACCTGGCGGGCCGCCGCGCGGTGCTGGCCGTGCATTCGAAGGGCAAGCCCATCGCCCCCGACGCCGACCTCGACGGTTTGGCCAAGCGGACCGTCGGCATGACCGGCGCCGACCTGGCCAACGTCGTCAACGAGGCCGCCCTGCTGACCGCCCGGGAGAACGGCACCGTCATCACCACTGCCGCGCTCGAAGAGGCGGTGGACCGGGTGATCGGCGGGCCGCGCCGCAAGGGCCGGATCATCAGCGAGCAGGAAAAGAAGATCACCGCCTACCACGAGGGCGGCCACACCCTGGCCGCCTGGGCGATGCCGGACATCGAGCCGATCTACAAGGTCACGATCCTGGCGCGGGGACGCACCGGCGGGCACGCCGTGGCGGTGCCCGAGGAAGACAAGGGCCTGCGGACCCGCTCGGAGATGATCGCGCAGCTGGTGTTCGCCATGGGCGGACGCGCCGCCGAGGAACTGGTGTTCCGCGAGCCGACCACCGGCGCGGTGTCCGACATCGAGCAGGCCACCAAGGTGGCCCGCGCGATGGTGACCGAATTCGGGATGAGCTCCAAACTGGGCGCGGTCAAGTACGGCACCGAACACGGCGACCCGTTCCTGGGCCGCACCATGGGGACGCAGGCCGACTACTCCCACGAGGTGGCCCGCGACATCGACGACGAGATCCGCAAGTTGATCGAGGCGGCACATACCGAGGCGTGGGAGATCCTCACCGAATACCGCGACGTCCTCGACACGTTGGCCGGTCAGCTGCTCGAGAAGGAGACGTTGCACCGCGCCGAGCTGGAGGGCATTTTCGCCGGCGTCGAAAAGCGGCCCAGGCTCACCATGTTCGACGACTTCGGTGGCCGCATCCCGTCGGACAAGCCGCCGATCAAGACGCCCGGCGAGCTGGCCATCGAGCGTGGCGAGCCTTGGCCACCGCCGGTTCCCGAGCCGGCGTTCAAGGCCGCCATCGCGCGTGCCAGCCAGGCCGCCGCGGCCGCCGCGGGACCCGATCCCGACCGAAAGAACAACGGCGGCAACGGTTCTCAGGCATCTCAAGGTGCCGGCCACCGCCCCGGCGTGCCGCACGGGCCCACGCAGCCGGACTACGGCGCGCCGGCGGGCTGGCACGCGCCGGGATGGCCGCCGCCGGACCAGCAGCCGAACTACTGGTATCCGCCGCCACAGGCCCCGCAGCAGCCCTACTGGCCGCAGCCCGCGGGGCACTACCCGGCTCATCCGGGCCAGCAGGGTCAGGCGCAGCCCCCCTACCCGCCGTATCCGCCCTACCCGCCGCCGGGTCTGCCCGACCCGGACGGCGGCAAGTCTCCTGAGCAGGACGACGTGAGCCGGTCCAATCCGCCGGCCCACGGCTGACGAACGGAGGATTCGATGGCCTTGACGGGTTTCGGTCCGGACACCGCCACTGGACCGACACGGGTGTTCGATCAGGCGCGCGCCGAGGCCGCGGTGCGGGAGTTGCTGTTCGCCGTCGGCGAGGACCCGGACCGGCACGGGCTACGGGAGACGCCGGCCCGCGTGGCGCGCGCCTACCAGGAGATGTTCGCCGGGCTCTACACCGACCCCGACAGCGTCCTGAACACGATGTTCGACGAGGAACACGACGAACTGGTGCTGGTCAAGGAGATCCCGCTGTACTCCACCTGCGA